>NZ_JAAKGN010000014.1:0-54538 GCF_011039295.1 Modestobacter sp. KNN46-3
CGTCGAGGGCGGCATCCCCCGCTACGTCGCGGTTTACCACTCGACCCTGCCGGCCCAGATCGGGCCGATCCGTTCCGTGCGTCCGATGGACCCGGCGATCGCCGCGCCGCTGCACGGCCTGTTCGCCTTCTCCGGTGGCCAGGCCGGCTACGTGGATGCGATCGCCGCCGCCGGGATGCAGGTGCTCAGCAACGACGCCGGCGCCGACGGCTTCTTCCGCACCAGCGACCGGCCTGCGCCGCACAACGTGCACGCCGACCCGCTGCGCCTCCTGGCCCAGTCCGACCCCGCCCACCAGGCGGCGCCGCCACCGCAGTTCGACCTGGCCGCCACGGCGGAGGAGGCCACCGCGGTGACCGCCGGCACGCCGGCGACGAACCTGGCGCTGACCCTGTCCCGGGTCAGCCGCCCGCAGTGGACCTGGAGCCCACCGGACGCCCGGTGGCTGCGGACCGAGGGCAGCACCCCGGCCGTCGGGGCCGACGGTGCCCGGCTGGCCGCCACCAACGTCGTCGTGCTGCGGGTGGACGTCCGGGCGACTGCGGCCCGCGACCCGGCCGGCAACGCGGTGCCGGAGACCGTGCTGGTCGGGGAGGGGGAGGCCCTCGTCGCCACCGGCGGCAAGACGGTGGCCGCCACCTGGGTCAAGACCGGCGTCGGGGACCGCGTGGTGCTGCGCGGGGCCGATGGCAACCCGGTCCGGCTGGCTCCGGGGAACACCTGGGTCGAGCTGGTGCCCAACTCCGGTGGCGCGGTCGCCGTCGGCTGAACGCCCCGCATCCGGGAGGCCGGGGCGGGGCGGTCAGCTGTCGCTGCGGGCGGTCAGCTGTCGCTGCGGGACATCACCGGGCGGTCCTTGGCCCACTGCAGGAAGCGCGCCGCCTGCTGCAGGTCCGGGAGGTCGTTGCCGACCAGTGAGCGGAGCAGGTCATTGCTCCAGACCGCCAGCCGGCCGCTGGTCCACGCCGTCTTCTCCACCGGCGGGAGGTCCAGCTCGAAGACCGTCTTGGCCAGCTCCTTCTTGCCGCCGTTCGCGGCGGTGTACCGCACCACGGGCAGGAAGCGCTCGGGCTCCACGACGCAGAGGACCTTGGTCAGCAGCGCCTCCTTGAACGACGGGAAGCCCAGGCCCTTCTTGCTGCCGTCGATCAGCTGGGTCATCCGGTCCTCGAGACGCAGGCTCTCCGGCCCGTACAGCAGGTGCTCGATCGTCTGCCGCACCTGCGCGGCCGCCTTGTCCGGGCCGGCGGTCTTCCACGCCCGGTTGAAGCCGGACACGTTGCCCGGGTCGGCGACGGTCGTGGAGTTGGCGAAGTGCAGCAGCTGCTCCGGCGTCGCCGACGACAGGTTCTCGCGGGAGAACAGCGCCGCGTACCGCTCGCGGTAGGGCTCGACGTCCGGGTCCGGCTCGGGCCGGTCCATGGCGAACTCCGACTGCAGCAGCATCACCCGCTCCCGCACGTCGGGACGGACGTCGGCCGGGGTGGGGAAGGCCGCCTGCAGGGAGTCGAACGACTGCACGGCGGGCCGGGCCGGGTCGCGGCGGGTCTCCCCGCGCAGCCACTCGGCGCCGCAGTCATCGCAGTGGATCAGCAGGCGGCCGTCCGGCTGCGGCTTGCCCGAGATCTCCTCGGAATTGCAGGTGGGGCAGGTGATCAGTGCCAAGGGAGCCCCGTTCGTCGGCGGCGAGTCAGCGAGCGCGTCGTCGTCGGTCAGGGTCCAGCGTCCCACGCCGGGCCGGGAGCGTGTCACCTCCGGCCCCGCCCTCCGGGTCGATGACCCCCTGCCGGACGCGCCGGAGAGGCAGGGCAGGGGGGCGGCGCGTCGCACCACGCGCGAGAATCGACCCCGATGTCCAGCACCCGCGGCGGCGACCAGCTCCCCCTCCCTCTCCCGTTCACCCGCCGTCAGGAGGCGGAGCGGATCGCCCGGCGCACCGGACAGGTCGTCTCCCGCGTCGTCCAGGTGGTGCTGCGGTGGGCGCTGCGGCTGGTCCTGCCGCTGGTCTGCGCCGCTGCGGCGCTGCGCGCGTTCCCGTACGAGGCGACCGTGCAGGGCGTGCCGTTCGAGGTCCGCGGCACGCTGCTCAGCCGGCCGGGGCTCAGCGCCGACACCACGCTGGGCAGCTGGGAGTTCCCCGAGGTCAGCGGGGTGCCCTTCGGCGTGCACATCAGCCCGGTCGACGTCGACGTCCTGCAGCTCACCAGGTTGGCCGGCGGCGACCTGCCCGGCTTCGTGGAGCGGATGCAGGCCGACTTCACCGCCCAGCTGCCGCGGATCGCCACCTGGCTGATCGCCGAGTTCCTGCTGGGCCTCGTCTCCGGTCTGCTCATCGCCGCCGCGATCAACATGTCGGTCCGCTACCTGCGAGGCCTGCCGCGCCGCCCGCACGAGCTGCGGTACCGGTCGCTGCAGGCCGCTGGCGCCGCCGCCGTCACGGTGACCGTCGCCGGGTACGGGGTGCTCAGCTACAACCCGAACTGGGTGCGGGACTCGCAGCTGACCGGCACGCTCGCCGCGGCGCAGCTGTTCCCCAGTGAGCTGAGCGCCTACTACAGCCAGTCGAACAAGGCCCTGGACGTGCTCGGCTCGGTGGTCGGCATCCAGGCGGCGCTGCAGGCCCAGATCGAGGACGACCAGACGCCGGAGACGGCGCTGCAGATCATGACCATCTCCGACATGCACCTGTCGGCGAACTACCCGCTGGTGGCGCGGTACGCGGCCAACTACGACGTCGACCTGATCGTCAACGCCGGCGACGAGAGCGCCTTCGGCACCCGCCAGGAGCTGACCCCGGCCTACCTGGAGGCGGTCGCCGCCCTCACCGAGACCGCCCCGATGCTCTGGGTGGCCGGCAACCACGACTCCCCGGCCACGGTCGAGGTCATGCGCTCCGTGCCGGGCGTCACCGTGCTGGGCGACAAGGTCGCCACCGCGGACGGCTACGCCGTGACCGCCGGCGTCGTGGACGCCTACGGGCTCACCGTCGCCGGCCTGTCGGACCCCCGGGTCTACGGCGGCCCCGGCCGGTACGGCGCCGATGCGGCCGACGTGGTGGAGCCGCTGCAGCGCGAGGCGGTGCGGGAGGCCCTCGGCGTGCTGGAGGACGAGGAGATCCCGGCGAGCGAGGAGATCGTCCTCGACGAGGCCCCCGCCGACGGCGCGGTGGCAGGCCGTGACGACCCCCTCGTCGGCGACGGCTCCGCCGTGCTGGACGGCATCGACGCCGAGACGGGGGAACCCGCCGATGCCCTGGAGACGATCGACGTCTTCGCCGTCCACGAGCCGGTCGCCGCCGAGGAGGTGCGCGAGGTGCTCCCCGGGCGGGTCCGGCAGACGATCTCCGGCCACGTCCACGCCCAGAACGACAGCTCCGAGGTGCAGGACGAGGACGGGGTGATCGATCTCGTCGAGGGCTCGACCGGGGCCGGCGGGCTGGACAACATCGTGCGCGGCACCGGTCGCCCGCCGATCGAGTTCAGCATCGTGTCGGTCGCCACCGACTGCCAGTTCACCCGGGTCATCCGCTTTTCGATCGAGTCGACCCAGCCGGTGCTGGTGGCCCCGCCGACGGCGGACTCCCCACGGGACTTCGGCGACGACGTCACCGCCTCGACGGTCTACTTCCGCCCGCAGGACATCGACCCGGACCGCCTCTGCAGCACCGGGCTCGGCATCAGCGAGGAGCGCCCCTGGCCGCTGCCGGAGTGACAGTCCGCTGAGCGACGCCCGCCCCGTGCGTCCCCCGGAAGGGTGGAGTCCGGCGCCCAGGGCCGCTCCGGCCGCCGTCCGGGCTCCCCGGACCCGACCACGGCACCGATCATGATCGGTGCCGTCCCGGTCCTGGTTCGGCCGGACGGGAAGGTGGTCGACCGGTGTCAGCAGGCACCCTGCAGCGTGCCCGGGCGACCGCCGAGCCACCGCCGCCCCGGCGGTCGTGGCCCCGGCGGGTGCTGCGCCGCCTCGGTGGGCTGGCCCTGGTGCTGGTCTTCCTGGGCGTGGCCGTGGTCGGCATCGGCTGGGCGCGGACGCCGCCGGTCGACGACGCCGCGGCGCGGGTCGCGGCGCACCTGGCCGAGCAGGGTGCGCCCCCGCTGCGGGTGGAGCCTGCCCCGGCCTTCGTGCAGGCCCTGCTCGCGACCGAGGACACCGGCTTCACCAGCCACCTCGGGGTGAGCCCGACCGGGGCGGTCCGGGCGTTCTGGGGGCTGGTGTCAGGCACCGACCAGGGCGGGTCGACGCTGGTGCAGCAGCTGGCCAAGAACGTGTACCTGGGCGGGGAGAACGGCCCGGTGCAGAAGGCCGAGGCCGTCGTCCTCGCGCTCAAGCTGGACGCTGCGTACAGCAAGGACGAGCTGCTGCGGATGTACCTGGACAACGGGTACTACGGCCACGGCTTCGTCGGGCTGACCGCGGCCACCCAGGGCTACTTCGGGGTGCCGCCCGACCAGCTAAGCTGGGCGCAGGCGACGCTGCTCGCCGGCCTGTTCGCCGCGCCCACCGCCTACGACCCGCTGGTGTCCCCGGCCCTCGCCGGCCAGCGGCAGGCCCACGTGCTGGGCCGGCTGGTCGACGAGGGCGTGCTGGGCCGCGACGAGGCCGCCGAGATCGCTGCCGACGACTGGGGTCTGGTCACCAGCTGACCGGCTCCTTCTTCAGTCGCCCTTGACGTTGACGACCTGGCGCAGCGTGTGCCGGACCTCCACCAGGTCGGCCGCGTCGGCCATCACCTGGTCGATCGGCTTGTACGCATCCGGGTGCTCGTCCAGGAACGCGTCGGAGTGCCCCCAGGCGATCCCGGTCATCCGCTGCTCCAAGTCCGCCCGGCTGAACAGCCGGCGGGCGGCGTTCCGCGAGTGGTTGCGGCCGGCCCCGTGCGGGGCCGACATCAGCGCCGTCGCGTTGCCCAGCCCGGAGACGACGTAGGACGCCGTCCCCATCGAGCCGGGGATCAGCCCGGCCTGCCCCCGGCGGGCGGAGATCGCGCCCTTGCGGGACAGCCACACCTCGCGCCCGTCGTGCCGCTCGCGCTCGGTGTAGTTGTGGTGGCAGTTCACCGTCTCCAGCCGCTGGACGTCGTCCCGGACGAACCGGCCCAGCTGCTCGACGACCCGGTCCATCATCTCCTCGCGGTTGAGGAAGGCGAACCGCTGCGCCCAGCGCAGCGCCTCCAGGTACGCGTCGAACTCCGGCGTCCCCTCCTGCAGGTACGCCAGGTCGCGGTCGGCCAGCTCGACCCCCTGCGCCCGGCACCACTCCTGGGCCCGGCGGATGTGCACCGACGCGAGCTTGTTGCCGACCCCGCGGGAGCCGGAGTGCAGGAACAGCCACACCCGGTCCTGCTCGTCCAGCGACACCTCGATGAAGTGGTTGCCCGAGCCGAGCGAGCCCAGCTGCAGCGGCCAGTTGCCGGCGGCGCCATCGGCCTGGGCGATGCCGGGCAGCGCGCGGAGCTCGGCGACCCGGGGCTCGGCGGTGGGCCGGACCGCCTTGTTGTTCCGCCCGGCCGACAGCGGCACCGAGCGGGAGATCTGCCCGTGCAGCACGGACAGGTCCCGGCCGGCGAGGGCAGATGCGTCGAACTGGGTGCGCACCGCCATCATCCCGCAGCCGATGTCGACGCCGACCGCGGCCGGGATGATGGTGCCCTCGGTGGGGATGACCGAGCCGACGGTCGCGCCCTTGCCCAGGTGGGCGTCGGGCATCAGCGCCAGGTACGGGCGGATGAACGGCATCGCCGCGGTCCGCTCGGCCTGCTCGCGGGTGCCGGGGTCGAGGATGGACGCCCAGCTCAGCAGCCGTCCGTTGATGGTCTCCATGGTCCCTTCCCGTGTGTTCCACCCCGTCCACCAAAATGGCCATTTTGGTGGACCTGCGGGGGTGTCGGTGGTGCCGCGCGGCCGGGGCAGTCAACGCGATGCCGGCTGGACCCGCACCCGCTTCACCCGGCCGGCCCCGTGCGAAGCTGCCGGGCGTGCCAGTCACGCGCAGCGCCGGGGTGCTGCTCCACCGGGTCTCCAGCGACGGTGGGGTCGAGGTGCTGCTCGGCCACATGGGTGGCCCGTTCTGGGCGCGCAAGGACGACGGCGGGTGGTCGATCCCCAAGGGCGAGCACGACCCGGGGGAGGAGCCGCTGGACGTGGCCCGCCGGGAGTTCGTCGAGGAGCTCGGCTCGCCGGTGCCGGCGCAGGAGTTCCTCGACCTCGGTGAGCTGCGGGTGACCAGCGGCAAGCTGCTCACCGTCTTCGCCGCGGCGGGCGACCTGGACGCCGCAGCCTGCACCAGCAACACCTTCGACCTGGAGTGGCCGCCCCGGTCGGGCCGGGTCCAGCAGTTCCCCGAGATCGACCGGGCCGGGTGGTTCCCGGTCGCGGAGGCGCGGGCCAAGCTCGTCAAGGGCCAGGTGCCGTTCCTGGACCGGCTGCTGGCCCGGCTGGCCACCCCGGCCTGACCGGGGTCCACCCAGGAGCGGAGGAGGGGGTCCGCCCGGGGGTGCAGGTGGGACGACGGAGGTCAGCGCGCGGGCCGATGCGCGCCGCGGGTGGACTGCGGTCGACTGGGGGAGCACCGCACCCCAGCCGAGGAGCACCCGATGTCCGCACCGCACGCCCCGACGTCCGTCGGTGGGCCGGCGTGGTGACGACGGCGTCCCGGCCCACCTGGTCGCCCGCACCGGCCCCGCGGCCACGGCGGGTGTCCTGGGGGCGCCGGGTGCTGCGCCGCGCGGTCCGGGCCGTGGTGGCCCTCGTCCTCGTCGGGCTGCTCTTCCTCGCCGTGGCCTGGCAGCTGACCCCCGACGTCGGCGACGCCCGGGACCGGGTGGACGCCCGGCTGGCGGCCGCCGCAGCGCCGCCGCTGTCCGGGCCACTGCCGGCGCGGCTGTCGGCGGCCGTGCTGGCCACCGAGGACAGCCACTTCCGCAGCCACCCGGGCGTCGACCCGCGCGGGGTGGTGCGGGCGGCCCGCGGAGCGCTGACCGGCGTCGACCTGGGCGGGTCGACGCTGCACCAGCAGCTGGCGAAGAACGTCTACGAGGGCGGGGAGAACGGGTTCACCGACCGGGTCTCCGCGGTGGTGCTGGCGCTGAAGCTGGACCGCACCTGGAGCGAGGACGCCGTGCTCCGGATGTACCTGGACGACGCCTACTTCGGGCACGGCTTCACCGGTGCCACCGCGGCGGCGCAGGGGTACTTCGGCGTGCCGCCCGAGGAGCTCAGCTGGGCCCAGGCCACGCTGCTGGCCGGCCTGCTGCAGGCCCCGAGCGGCTACGACCCGGTGCGGCACCCCGACCGGGCCGCCGGCCGGCAGGAGCACGTGCTGGACCGGCTGGTGGACGTCGGTGAGCTGACCCGTGCCCAGGCCGACGAGGTGGACGCCGACCCCTGGGGCCTGGTCGTCGGCTGACCGGCCGGTTTCCGCTGCCGACCTCCCGGGCACCGCCGTCCAGACGGCAGGTGACGACGGAGGGACTCCCCATGCAGGTCGGCTACAAGCTCGCCACCGAGGCGTTCAGCCCCACGGAGATCGTCGAGCAGACGGTGGCGGCCGAGGAGGCCGGCTTCGACTTCGTCGAGCTGAGCGACCACTACCACCCGTGGCTGGAGGAGCAGGGCCACAGCGGGTTCACCTGGTCGATGCTCGGGAGCATGGCGGCGAAGACCGAGCGGATCGGCCTGGCCACCGGCGTGACCTGCCCGATGATCCGGTACCACCCGGCGATCATCGCCCAGGCCGCCGCCACCGTGCAGCTGCTCTCCGGCAACCGCTTCACCCTGGGCATCGGGTCCGGCGAACGGCTCAACGAGCACGTGGTCGGGGGCGGCTGGCCCGCCGTCCGGATCCGGCACCACATGCTCCGCGAGGCGCTGGAGATCATCAACCTGCTGTGGCAGGGCGGCTACCAGTCCTACGAGGGGGAGTACCTCACGCTGGAGGACGCCCGGGTGTTCGACCTGCCCGACCAGCTGCCGGTGATCGCCGTCGCCAGCGGCGGCCCGGGGGCCTCCAAGCTCGCGGCCCAGTACGGGAGCGGGCTGTTCGCCACCGAGCCGAAGGCCGAGCTCGTCGAGGCCTACGCCGAGCACGGGGGCAGCGGCCCGAAGTACGCCGAGGTGCCGATGGCCTGGGCGCCGGACGAGGACGCCGCCGCGCAGGAGGCGCTGAAGACCAGCCGCTGGGCGCTGTCCGGCTGGAAGGTGATGAGCGAGCTGCCCAACCCGGTCAACTTCGACGCCGCCAGCAGCACGGTGACCGCCGAAGACGTCAAGGGCCAGTTCTCCTGCGGCCCGGACCTCGACCGGCACGTGCAGCAGGCGCAGCCCTACGTCGACGCCGGTTTCGACCACCTCGTCTTCCAGAACGCAGGTCCGGACCCGGACGGGTTCCTCGAGGTCTGCGAGAGCGAGCTCATCGAGCGGGTGCGTTCGCTGACCCCGTCGTCCTGACCCCTGTGCGAGGTGCGCCGTGAGCCGGGAGGAACGGTGGGAGCGCCGTCTGGCACTCCCCGTCCTGGTCGCGGCGCTGGCCTCGGTGCCGGCGATGTTCCTGACCTTCGCCGGCGGTCCGCTGGGCACCGCCGGCCGCTGGGTGGACGTCGCCAGCGGGGTCGTGCTCGTCGGCGAGGCGGTCGTGCTGCTGGTCGTGGCCGAGGACAAGCGTGCCTGGATCCGGGGGCACGTGGGGTTGCTGGCGCTCAGCTTCGCCGTGCTGGTGGCGATCGTGCTCGCCGTCGGACCGGTCCAGCTGCTCCGGCTGGTCCGTGCGGTCGGCGCGCTCCGGGTGCTGCGGGCCGGCCGGATCGTGCGGGCCGCCCGGGAGCTCGCCGACCGCCTGGGGTGGACCGGCCGGGCCTCCGCCGTCTTCGCGGCCGGGGCGGGTCTGCTGGCCGCCGTCTTCGTGGGTGTGGTCCTGGCGGACCCGACCTCCCGCTCCCGGTCGCTGCTCACCTGGGCGCTCGGCCCCGTGAGCCCGCCGGTGGTCGTGGTCCTCTCGGTGATCGCCGGGGCCCTGCTGGGCGGTGCGACCTACCTGTTGGCCCGGGACAGCGGTCTGGGGGACGCGCCGGACGACGAGGACGAGGACGGGGATGCAGCTCGGGACGCCGGCGAGGGCCGACCGGCGTCCAGCTGAACGAGACCCCCCGGGGCCGGTTGAGCGCGCGCTGGGCGGGCACCGACAGGGGAACAGCGG
Source organism: Modestobacter sp. KNN46-3 (assembly GCF_011039295.1). Lineage (NCBI taxonomy): Bacteria > Bacillati > Actinomycetota > Actinomycetes > Geodermatophilales > Geodermatophilaceae > Modestobacter > Modestobacter sp. KNN46-3. The sequence continues at coordinate 9,190 of NZ_JAAKGN010000014.1, forward strand.
GCAGACGAGACGAAGGAGAACACCATGGGACTGATCAGCAAGCTCACCAAGGGCGCGGTCGCCAAGAAGGCCATGACAGAGGCGAAGAAGCCGCAGAACCAGGCCAAGATCAAGAACGCCATCTCCTCGATGCGCGGCAAGAAGAGCGGCGGCACCGGCACCAGCCGTCGCGGCTGACCCAGCGTCTCCCCTCGCCGGGACGAGGTCAGGGCCCGCACGGGTCCGGGCCGACGTCACCGACGTTGCGGCTGATCGAGCCCAACAGCTCGATCAGCCGCGCGCGGTCGGCCTGACTGAGGTCCCCGACCGTGCGCCGCTCCAGCTCGGCCCAGATCTGCTCGACCCGCGCACGCAGCGCCCGGCCGCTCGCGGTCAGCGACACCAGCACCACCCGACGGTCGTCGGTCGACCGTTCCCGCTGCACGAACCCCGCGTCCTCCAGTCGGGAGACCGCCTTGACCGCAGTCGGCGGCTCGACCCGCAGCGCTCGGGCGAGTTCGCCGGGGGAGCGCGGCTCATGCTCCCAGAGCTGCATCAGCAGGAGCTCCTGGCCTGGGTAGAGGCCGACCTCCCGCAGCAGGGTCCCCGCCAGCGTGCGGTGCGCCCGCGCGACCGCCGGGATCAGCGCGCTCACCGGCCCGACCGCCGCGACCGACGACGCACCGTGCGCGTACTCCTGCTCCAGTGTGCCCACCCCCGGAATGAAATACAGCCGGCTATTGGTTAGTCGGCTACAGGAACCGCGCGAGGCGGTCCCTGGTCCGAGGGAGTACAGCATGGACAGCAGCATCCCCAGCAACGACGGCCCGCTCGTCGCCGTCGTCGGCGCGACCGGACAGCAGGGCGGGGCGACCGCGCGGGCGTTGCTCGCCGCCGGCGTGCGGGTCCGCGCGCTGGTACGCGACCCCGGCAAGGCCACGGCCCAGGCGCTGGCCGCACGCGGCGCCGACCTGGTCCACGCCGACCTCCGCGACCCGGAGTCGCTGCGCACCGCGTTCCGCGGAGCCGACCGGGTGTTCGCGATGACCACCTTCGCCGACGAGCGCGGCGTCGACGGGGAGGTGCAGGACGGCCGGGCACTCGCCGATGCCGCAGCCGAGTCGGGTGTCGGGCACCTGGTGTACAGCTCGGTCGGCGGCGCGGAACGGGAGACCGGCGTGCCGCACTTCGAGAGCAAGCGCCGGGTGGAGGAGCACATCGCGGCGCTGGGGGTGCCCGCCACCTTCCTCCGACCGGTCTTCTTCCTGGACAACCTGACCGCCCAGGGCCCGACGGTGGAGGACGGCGTGGTCGTGGTGCGGCTGCCGCTCCCGGCGGACGTGCCGCTGCAGATGGTCGCCGTCCAGGACATCGGCGTCGCCGCCGCAGCGCTGCTGCGGGAGCCCGGCCAGGTGCCCGGCGGCTCGGTCGAGCTCGTCGGCGACGAGCGGACCGGTGCGCAGATCGCCGCCGCGTTCGGAGCCGCAGCGGGACTGCCCGGCCGCTACGAGGCGCTGCCGCTGGCGGTGCTCGGCGGGGACGAGGACATGACCCGGATGTTCCGCTGGTTCGCCGAGCTCCCCGCCTACCAGGGTGATCTGGCCGCCAGCCGGGCGCTGGTGCCCGACCTGCACGACCTGCCCGGGTGGCTGCAGAGCACCGGCTGGCCGCCGGCCGGCTGACCTGACGGGGTCGATCCCGCCGCCGATCGCGGGGTTCCTGCCACGACGGGCCGGACCCGGGACGGAGGGCACGGTCGGCGGCCAGACTGCCGTCCGTGCCCCTCGACGACCTCGTCCCCGACACCGCCGCTGCCACCTCCGCGTTCGAGGTGGCCCAGGCCTTCCACTCACCCGCGCTGCTGAACCACTGCCGGCGCGCCCACCTCTGGGCCGCCGAGTACGGCCGGGAGCGTGGGATCGCCTTCGACGCCGAGCTGCTCTACGTCGCGGCGATGCTGCACGACATCGGGCTGGTGCCGGCCTTCGACAGCGCCACCGTGCCGTTCGAGGAGGCCGGCGGCGCGGTCGCCTGGGTCTTCGGCGCGGGCGCCGGGTGGGACGCCGGCCGCCGTCGCCGCACCGCCGAGGTCATCGTCGCCCACATGGCACCGGAGGTGGACGTCGCGGCCGACCCGGAGGGCCACCTGCTCGAGCTGGCCACCGGGCTGGACGTCTCCGGCCGCCGTCCCGACGACTGGCCGGCCGCGTTCCGGGCCGAGGTGCTGGACGCCCACCCCCGGCTGGGGCTGGCCGAGGAGTTCCTCGGTTGCTTCGCCGAGCAGGCGCGCCGCAAGCCCTCGTCCCTGGCCGGGCAGTTCGTCGCCGAGGGCTTCGCCGACCGGGTGCGAGCCAACCCGCTGGACGGCCTCAGGCGCTGAGCAGACCGGACGGCTGCTCGGTGAGCCGCCCGGCGGCCAGGGCGTCGGCCAGGGCGGCGTCCAGCAGCGGCAGCAGGGCCGCGGTGCGCCGGCGGTGGCCGAAGACCTCGAGCGTCCGGAGCTGCAGCTCGTCGCGGGACAGGCCGGTGCCGGCCCGGCACAGCGCCACCATCGCGTTGGCGATCTCCTGCGGCGCCACGTGCTCCAGCGGGCGAGCGGTGCTGCTGGCCTGACGGCGGAACCAGTGCCACGTCTCCCGGTCGATCGAGGCCGGCCACAGGAAGTCGCCGTCGACGGCGGTGGCCGGCAGCAGCGCCAGCAGCGCGTCCCGCCGGGCCTCGGTCACCCGGGACAGCCCGAACGCCGCGGCGGTGAGCCGGGCCAGCCGGTCGCGGTGCACCGGGCCCTCCGCCTTGAGCCCGGCGGTGAGCACCCGGCGGACCAGCCGGGCGACGGCGGGGTCGCTCAGCTGGTCCAGCTGCTTCTTCTCCCCGGCGGGCTTCGGCGTCCAGGCGATGAACGGCTGTTCCTCGTCCAGCGGCGCACGGGTGCGGGCGGCCTTGGCCGGCGCCTTCGGCGACGTCCCGGCGGCGCGCTTCGGCGGGGCCGTCGCCGGCGTCTCCGCCGGCTGCGGGGCGACCGGCTCCGGGACGGCGGCCGGTTCGGCGACGGCGACCGGCTCGGGGTCCGTCTCGGCCACGACGGGCTCGACCACGACGGGGTCGGGGTCGGGCTCGGGGGCCGGCGTGACCCGGGCCGCGAGCGGGCGGAGCGGGATGACGTCGGCCAGCGGGCCGTCGTAGGGCGGCTCCTCGACCTCGACCCGGACCTGGGGCTCGACGGCTGCCGGGGCGGGGGACGCCGCCTCCACCACCGCCTCGAGCGCGGTCAGCACGGCCTCGCGGTCGGCCAGCCAGCTCGGCAGCCACACCCGCTCCACCGCCGGCCAGCGCAGCTCCCGGAGCACCTCGACCGGGAGGCCGTCGCGGTCCCCGACCGTCTGGCGCCCCGCCCAGGCCGGGCCGTCGAGCAGCACGGCCAGCACCGGGGCGTCCGGCGCCGACTCGCGGGCGACGGTCAGGTCGAGGCGGAAGCCCGACAGGCCGACGTCGGTGCGCACCACCAGTCCCCGGGCGCGCAGCGCGGCGGCCACGTCGTCGCGGTGCCGGTCGAGCGACGTCCCGGTGCGGGGGAGTGCATCGGTGCCGCGGGCGGCGAGGTCGAGGTAGGCGCGCAGGTGCTCGACCCCCGTCGACGTGGTCTGCTCGGCGTCCAGCTGCTCGGGGGCGAAGGAGCTGACGACGACGACCTGCCGGCGGGCGCGGGTGACGGCCACGTTCAGCCGCCGCTCCCCGCCGCTGCGGCTCAGCAGCCCGAGGTCCAGGGGCAGCCGGCCGCGCGCGTCGGCGCTGAACACGGTGGAGAGGAACACGACGTCCCGCTCGTCACCCTGCACGTCGTCCAGGCCCTTGACGAAGAGCCCCTCGCCGTCGCTGCGGTCCAGCGCGTCGACCACGCGCTCGTCACCGGAGTCGCGCAGCAGCTCCTCGATCAGCGTCCGCTGCGGCGCGGTCGAGGCGATCACCCCGATCGACGGCACCGCCGGGGCGGCGGAGGAGAACCGGCGCACGACCTCGGCGACGACCGCGCGGGCCTCCACCGGGTTGGTGCGCAGGCCCGGGCCGGAGCGCACGAAGGTGCCCTCGACCTGCACCAGGGAGACCCCGTGGCCGTCCGGGGCGGCAGAGGCCGGCCCGTGCACCGGCGCCGGGAAGGAGGAGAGCCGGCCGCCGTAGTACCGGGCGTTGCTGAAGGCGATCAGCGACTCGTCCTGGCTGCGGTAGTGCCAGGTCAGCCGCTGCTGGGGCACCCGTGCCTGCAGGCACTCGGTGAGGATGCTCGCCTCGGTGGGGACCGCGTCGGTGTCGGCGTCCTCGTCGAGGCCGGCGGGCAGCGGGGGCAGCTGCGCACTGTCCCCGACCACCACCGCGGACCGGGACCGGCCCAGGGCGCCGATGGCGTCGGCCACCCGGAGCTGCGAGGCCTCGTCGAACACGACCAGGTCGAACCGGTCGGCGACCGCGGGGAGGAACCGGGCCACCGACTCCGGCGTGGCCAGCACGCAGGGCAGGACGGCGGTGATCAGGTCACCGTGGGTGGTGAGCAGGCCGCGCACCCCCAGCCGCTGCTCGGCCAGCTCGCGCAGCAGGGCACTGACCTGACCGCTGCTGGCGGCGTCGAACGGCCGGGCCGCCAGGACCGCGGCGGGCACGGCATCGACCAGATGGGACCGCACGGCGCGGGACGCTGCGCCGAAACGGGCGAGGGTGCGCTCGTGCAGCCCGGCGTCGAACGTGTCCAGCCCGGTGGTTTGCTGCCGCTCGAGGACCGAGGCGTCGGCCAGCCCCCGGTCGAAGGCGCGCACCGCGTCGTCGGCGGGCACCGCGCCGTGCAGCAGCTGCAGCCGCGCCTCGGTGAGCCCGGCCAGCCGCAGCGGTTCGAGGGTGTCCAGCAGGCTGACCCACCGGCGCAGGGACATCGGGTGGACGTACTCGACGCCGCGCTCCGGCCGGGTCATCGCCCAGCGCAGCACCAGCCCGTCCTCGCCGCTCCACGCGCCCAACTGCGCCGAGCTGCTGGCGCAGACCGTCAGCAGCTGGCGGAGCGAATCGCGCAGCCGGGCCACCGTGCGGGCCCCGAAGGCGTCGGTCACCGGGCCGGCGGTGAGGAACCGGCGTACGGCAGCGGGGAAGCCGGCGCTGCCGTCGACCGTGGCGGCGGCGCGGCGCAGCCAGCGCACCTCGGCGTCGAACACCGACCGGCCCGGTTCGGTGAAGGGGTTCCACCCGGGCGGCACCTGCAGCCCCGGGATGCCGGCGGCCCGCGAGGCCAGGGCCCGGACGGCGGTCTGCACCCGCCGCAGCTCGGCGGTCAGCTCGGGGACGTCGCCGGGCTTGATCGAGGCGCCCGGGCGCAGCGCCGGGGTCAGCTGGTCCCGGACGGCGGCCAACTTGCCGCGCCGCGCCACCCAGCTCGCCGCGGCGGCCTCCTGGGCCTGCACGAACAGGTCGGCCAGCGGCAGGTCGAGGGCGGCCGGGGTGAGCGCCTCCAGGCCGGGGTGCGGCGCGGCGGCCAGCGCGGCGATCTCGCCGAGCAGGTCGTCGGTGGCCGCCGTCCAACGTGGGGAGCGCACCTCGTCGAGCACGGCCAGCCCGATCCGGGGGCCGCCGAGCAGGTGCACCAGGGCGTCCAGGTCCTCCGGGGTGCAGGCGGCCCGCAGGACCGCGGCCAGCCCGCCCTCGCCCGGCAGCTCCCGGATGGCGGCGTCCACGGCGACCGCGGCCTGCTGCACCTCGGTGATGTCGAGCTCGATCGTGTCGATGAAGGCCCATGCGTGCCCGGCCGACGGGCGGGCCAGGCCGGCGATGTCGGGCAGCAGCGCCAGCGCGCGGTGCACCTCGGTGACCACCTCGGCGGTGGCCCGAGCGGCGAAGCGGGCGGTCACCGGCAGCGGGTCGACGTCGGGGGCCGCGGCCAGCACGGCGGTGCGGGCGGAGTAGAGCGACAGACCCGCAGGGTTGTCCGCGTGCAGCCGCTCCGCGTAGTGCTGCAGGCTGCGCCGGGCCGACCGCAGCTCCTCGGCGTCGGCCGCCATGCCCTGGGCGTCGGCGTCGACCGCGTGCTCCAGCGCGGCACGGATCTGGGCCCGGACGACGGCCGGCCGGCTGCCCTTGTCGTGCAGGTCGAGGGCGAACGGGCCCATGCCGACCGCGTCGAGCCGGCGGGCGACGACGTCCAGCGCGGCGCGCTTCCCGGCGACGAACAGGACCCGCTTGCCCTCGGCGACGGCCCGGGTGAGCAGGTTGGTGATGGTCTGGGACTTGCCGGTGCCGGGCGCGCCCTCGAGCACGAACGTCCGGCCGGCGGTGGCCTCGGCGATCGCGTGCAGCTGGGCGGCGTCCGCGGGCGCCGGGCACTGCGCGGCGAGCTCGTCCAGGTCGACCGGGTCGGCGAGGGTGGGCACCGGGTCGACGAAGGCCTCGGTCGGGGCGTGCCCCAGGTGGGCGACCAGCGGGTTGGACGCGAACTCGGCCCAGTGCTCGTCGAGGTCACGCCACAGCCGGTACGCCGCGACCGGCAGGACGGCCAGGTCCGCGGTCGCCTCGACCCGGTGGGGGAGCGAGGCGGCGGCCAGCGCCGCACGCAGCGCCTCCACCGCCGTGGTCGGGTCGATGTCGGCGCCGTCGTCGGCCAGGGCGCTCAGCCCGGGCACGGTGAGCCCGTGCACCCGGCGGAGCTGCTCCAGCAGGCAGCCGTTCGGCAGGCTGTTCCCGGCCTCGTCGACCGTCAGCCGGTACCCGCCGCCGTGGGCGGGCGGGGTGAGCAGGACGGGGACGAGCACCAGCGGTGACCGCAGCGGGCGGCCGTCGAGCTCCCAGACCAGGCTGCCCAGGGCGAGGTACAGGCCGTTGGCGCCGGTCTGCTCACCCACCGTGCGCACCCGGTGGGCGAGGCCGCGCAGCCGGGACGGGTAGTCGGCGTGCGGGACGTCGACGTGCACCGAGCGACGCTCGGTGAGCTGCTGCAGCAGCTGCTGGGGTGGCAGGTCGCCGGCGGTCCGCACCCCGGGGTCGGCCTGCACGCCGGCGACCCGGTCACTGGGCAGGAGGGTCAGCGTGGCCCCGCCGCTGACCAGTTCCGCCAGCGTCGCCAGCGCGTCCTGCGGCACGGTGAGCGGCAGCCCGGAGCCCTCGGTGGAGTCGATCAGCCGGTTGCGCGGGCTGAGGTCGAGCAGGTCGTCCTGCCACTGCTGGACCCGGGCCGGGAGAGGCGGGCGGTGGTCGGCCCCGGGCGCCGTCAGGGCGTCGGGGAGGGTCGGGGCCTGGCCCGCGGTCGAGGGCGGCTCGACCACCTGGACCGAGCCGTCCGCCGAGCGGGTGTGGACGGGCAGCGGGCGGACGCCGTCGAGGCGGGCGCGGTGGACGTCGGTGACACCGAGGACCCGGGAGAGGTCACCGGACAACCAGGCGGTGTAGGCCGGGCCGTGCAGGTCGGGCGTGGTGTTGCCGCGGTCGGTGAGCAGGGTGGTCTCGACCAGGCCGATCACGCGCTGGTCGACGAGGTCCACCAGCGCTGCCACATCGGTGGTCGCAGCCGTCTCGGCGCTGCGCTCCTCCCGCCAGTAGCCCAGGAAGGCGTGCCCCTCGACCACCCACAGCAGCGGGCGGAGGCCGACGTGCTCCAGGGCGGCGGCGAGGGTGAGGACGGTGTCCAGGCAGGTGCCGGCCCGACCGTCGAGGACCTCACCGGGGTCGCGGACGTGCTGCCCGGACCCGGTCCAGTCGGCCGGCGGCTGACCGTGCCGGACCTCGCGACGGCGCACCGCCCAGGTGATCGCCTCGACCACCTCGTCGACCCGTTCGGGCCCGTCGGCGTAGCCGGTCATGCTGCTGCTGTCGGTGCCCTCCTGGAGGAGGGTGGCGGCGTCGGCGACCAGCGCGGTGATCGCCGGGTGCTGCGGCTGCACGTGGGCGGCGAGCACCTCCAGGGCCAGCGGCAGGGGTGTGGCCAGCCACTGGGCGGCGGCCAGCACCGTCACCGGCACCCGGTGCTCGGCCAGCACCTGGCCTGCGGCCGACAGCTCCACCTGCACCCAGCCCGGACGGCGCTCCCCGCCCTGCCGGAGGGTGGCGGGGTCCAGGGTGAGGCCGACGTCGTCGATCACCGTGGTGCGGCCGGCCTCGAGGTCGACCAGCCGCTCGACGGCGGGGGCGAGCTCGCCCTGAGCGTCCTGCACGGACAGCCGGAGCGCCGCCCCGCGGACGGTCGACGTGCTGCCGGCGAGGGTGAGCCGGGAGACGACCGGCACGGCGAGGGCGGCGAGCGCGTAGCTGACCACCGGGCTGACCCTGAGCTCGACCGCGACCGACGGCGAGGACGCCGCCGCCGGGCCCTCGGAGCTCACCTGGAGGTCGGCCGCGTTGCGCATGGAGTCTGTGTACCTGGTCGGACGGACCGTTCCGCTCAGGCGAGCCGCTCGTGGGACGGGTGTGACAGCCGATGTCCGGTGAGGTCTCGGTGCGCCGATCAGCTCACCGGCGGTGGTGGCGCCGCGGCCCGCTCGGTCAGAGCCGGGCGAGGGTGTCGCAGTCGGCGCAGAGGGCGTCGTAGAGCTCGGCCTGCGGGGGCCACGGCACCGCTTCGTCCCGGGCCACGTAGGCGCCGCAGAGAGCGGTACGGCCGCGTGCCCCGCTGAGCCCGAGGGTGGCGTGCGCCGGTCCGATGAGCCGCGCCGTCTGGCCGGCCGGGTCGTTCAGCGAGCCGACCATCATCACGGCCCGGGCCGTGCGGTAGGGGAAGGCCATGGCGCCACGATGTGAGACGCCGGCGGCTGCGACGCGCGCAACACGCAGGCCGTGTCCGGGGTGTCACCTCACCAGCCCCAGCCACCCCGGCAGGCGCCCCGTGGCCCGGCTGGACCGACCCCGGACACAGCAGTACCGCCACCGTTGGCCTTCCCCCGGGCCAACGGTGGCGGTACTGGACTGCTGTGCGTGCGGACCAGCGGGCTGGTCCGCAGTCGGTCAGGCGGCGAAGCCGGCCCGGTCGACCTTGCGGTGGTAGCGCTCACCGAGCTTGCCGCCGAGCACGGCGCCCAGCAGCGTGACCAGCAGGACGGCGACCAGGGCGATGATGCCGGCGGTCGTGAGGGTGCCCTCGTCGATCGGGATGCGCGGCAGGTCCAGGTCGGAGAGCACGTTGAACTCCGAGCCGAGGACCGCACCGGCGATGGCCAGGGCGAGGACGACCAGCAGGCCGACCACCCACACCGCGATGCCCTGGCGCACACCGTCGAAGCGGGCCATCCGGCCGGCGACGTAGCCACCGGCCAGGTAGGCCAGGAAGAGGACGACGAGCAGCGCGATGCCGCCGCCGATCCCGATGCCGCTGGCGTTGGACGCGGCCTCGTCGACGGAGGGGACGCCCTCGGTCAGCCCGATGGCGACCCCGGCGGCGGAGATCGCCGCGATGAGCAGGACGGCCAGGCCGTTGGCGGACAGCCAGCCGAAGAACGCGGCACCCCACTTGATGCCCCCGAAGCGGTCGTGCTGGCGGTCGACGGCGTCGTGGACGGTGCCCCGGCTGGCGCGTGCGCCGGTGCCGGGGTCCACGTCGTTGTTGCGGAAGCTGGTGGTCTTGTCGCCGACCGAGGTGCTGCGATCGGACGGGTCGGAGGGGGCGGTGCTGCCGGTCATGGTCGCTCCAGGGAAGAAGACGTCACGGTCGGCGGGCGAGCAGCCGCACGCCGACCGTGACGGGTACAGGGCGACCGGTGGGCGGGGCTGGCCGACGCGGTCGCGGGGTGGTGCGGGGTCGGCCCGCTGTGTGGCGGGCCGACCCGGTGGATCAGCGGCGGTCGGTGTCCCGGACGCCGTCGACGTCGCTCTCGATCTGCTCCTTGCGGACCGTGTCGGTCACCGTCTCCTGCTCGGTGACCGTCTCGGTGTCCAGGCGCACGCGCTCGACGGGGACGGTCTCCTTGGCGACGACCGGACGCTCGGCGTGCAGGACGACCTCGTGCTCCTCCTCGGAGATCGCCGGGCCGGCCAGCGCCTCGTCGCGGTTGGCGTCGGTGATCGGCTCGCGCTCGAGCCGGACCTCCTCGTGGGAGACCGGGACGGTGGTCGTCACGTCCTCGGTGACGACGTACTTGCGCAGGCGGGCCCGGCCGGTCTCGACCTGCTGGGTGCCGACCCGGATCTGCTCCTCGGAGCGGGTCATCGCGTCGTCGGTGGTCGGGCCGGACGTGTCGTGGCCGACGGTGCCGTGCCGGTTGGCGTCGGTCCCGATGGTGTCGGTCCGGGTGGTGTCGGTCCGGGTGGTGTCGGTCTGCGCGGTGTCGACCCGGGCGGTCTCGGTGCCGACGCCGACGCCGTAGTAGCGGTAGAGCTCGGTCTCCTCCTCGGGGCTGAGGTGACCCTGGTCGGCGTCCACCCGGGGGGCGTCCTTGACCTTGGACTTCTGGTAGGGGACGCGGAGGGTGCCGTCGGCGACCGTGGCGTCGGTCAGCGGGACGAAGGTCTCCGAGGTGCCGAACATGCCGGTGCTGACGGTGGCCCACTCGGGGCTGCCGGTCTGGTCGTCCAGGTAGACCTGGCCGACCTTGCCGAGCTTGTCGCCGTCGGCGTCCACGGCGTTGCTGCCGATGATGCTGGTGATGTCCTGCTGCGTGATCACGGGCGTTCCCTTCGGAGGATCTGGTGGACCGGTGTGCACCGTCTCGGGACGGCCGGTCGTCAGACACCTCTGTGCCCGGTCGTTTACGGCGTAAACGCCATCCTCGTCGGACTCTCGGACCCAGCGGGGGCCGGGCCGGGCGCGATCAGAGGTCGCCGACGTCGCCGCCGGAGTTCTTCGCCTCGTGCAGCAGCCGGTCCAGCCGGTCCAGCAGGTTCTCCAACGACTCCTCGAACTCCGCCGCCGACTTGTCCTGACCGAGTAGCGGCTCGGTCCGCGCCAGGTTCGGGTACTCGGCGAAGTCGGTCTCCTCCTGGGCCTGCGGGTCGCCCTCGGGCTGGTCCAGCAGGCTCACCTGCGCACCGATCTGGGTGACCTCGAGCAGCAGGTGGCCGAGCAGGAAGCTGGAGTAGGCGCGGTACGCGGCGACGGCGGCCTGGTCGGGGAAGCCGCCGTCGTGCAGCGTGCCGAGGAAGGACTCGACCAGGCGGAGGCTGCGCAGCGGTGGGCGCACCCAGGGCGCAGCCGGCGGACGGCTGGCGACCAGCGGGAAGACCGCCGGGTGGGCGAGGGCGATCCGGCGCATCCCGTGCGCCAGCCGGACCAGGTAGTCCTGCCAGCCGGAGTGGTCACCGATGTAGACGTCGTCGCCGTCCTCGTCGTCCCAGAGCGTCTCCACGACACGGTCGACGACCCCGTCGAGCAGGTCCTCCCGGCCGGGCACGTACCGGTACAACGCCATCGCCTCGACGCCCAGCGTGGAGCCCAGCCGGCGCATGGTGAGGGCGGCCAGGCCCTCCTCGTCGATGAAGTCGACGGCGGCCTGCAGGATCTTGTCCCGGTCCAGGCCGGCTGGACGGATCAGTTCGCTGGCCGCCTCGGGGCCCTCCTGCACGGCCACCAGGTCGGGGTCGCGCACGTCGTCACTCGTCTGGTCACGCGTCTGGTCACGCGTCTGGTCACGCGTCTGGTCACTCATCGTCGCCACCGTTCACCTCCTCGTGTCCCCCCACTGTCCACGCCCTTGCCCGTGCGCGGCACGGCTCTCCTGGCGGCTGCCCAGTGCGAGGGAGCTGCGCACGCCCGGATGTGACGACGGTCATCGCCAGCCGACCGCTTGCTGTTGTTGGCACCCGGGTCACGCTGGGCATGCAGCAGGGGTCCGGTCACACCCAACCCGTTGGAGTCCCCATGACCGACACCACCCCCCTCCTCACCCAGCTCCGCGCCCTGTTGGCGCTCACCCACACCGAGGAGCAGATCGCTCGGATCCGGGTCGCCCAGGCGCGCACCGACGCCGTCCGCCGGGAGCTGGAGCAGAACGCCCAGCACGCGGCCGAGCGCAGCACCGCCATCGCCGACCAGCTGCGGGAGCTCGGCGGGGTGACCGACGTCGTCACGCCCGTGCTCGGCCGGCTCGGCGCCCTGGTCAAGGGCACGCTGGAGCAGGCGGAGCCGATCGACGAGGCGCTGCTGCAGGACCTCCAGCTGGAGCACCAGCTCCTGGACCGCGCCACCTACCTCAGGGTGCTGGCCGACACCGCCGGGCAGTCGGAGGTCAAGGCGCTCGCCGAGCGGCTTATCAGGGCGCACTCGGCCACCGTCGAGTGGCTCACCGTCGTCCTCGCCGAGCAGGCTCTCGGTGGCCCCGCGGCGCTGGTGGCCACTCCGTTCCAGCGGGTGGCCGGTGGCGCCACCAAGCTGGCGAACCTGCCGGTCCGGTTCGCGGCCAACACGGTCAACCGGGCCGTGGACACCGCGCAGCACGCCGGTGAGCAGGCCGGTGCCCTCACCGGCGCCGTGCGGGAGACCCTCGCCGTGGGCCGGCTCGCCTCGCTCCGCCGGGCCGAGCGCATCGCCGAGCGGGAGGGCGACAGTGCCGCGGCCGAGGCGGTCGCCGCCACCCGCCGCGAGCTCGGGGACCTCACCGCCGACGAGCTGCCGATCACCGGCTACGACTCGATGTCGACCGCGCAGATCGCCACCGCGGTGGAGGAGCTCGACGACCCGCAGGAGATCGACGCGGTCATCCGCTACGAGGAGGCGCACAAGGCGCGCTCCAGCGTGGTGAGCGCGGTGCAGACCCGGCTGGCCGCCCTGGCCAAGGAGGCCGTCGGGGTCCCGGACTGAGCGCCCCGGCTCCGGGCCGCCGTGCGGCGGGTCGGAGCCGGGCACGTGCCGCGTCCGGGCGACCACCGTGTGCGAGGCCACTCGGCCGTCCACGAGACGCTGGTCACGATCGGGTTACAGCGTGCTGGCTTCGGGAAATGCTCTTCCTCATGACCACTGTGCCTGAGGTCGCCACCACCCCCGAGGTGCTGGAGAGCGAGTTCTCGCTCGTGACCGCCGTGACCCGGCTGGACTTCCTGAGCCGGCGCGACAACGTCGCCGTCGACGGCCCCAACGACCGTGCGGACGACGACGACGACTGGGCCAGCTTCAAGGCCCTCGGCACCTCGCTGGACGTCGACGAGGCCCTCGAGCTGCTCGCCCTCGGTGAGGTCGTCGCCCGCAAGGCGCACGCCCACCGCCAGCTCGGCATCCGAGCGGCGCTGCGCGGCGGCGCCGACTGGCAGCAGATCGGGCGGGCGCTCGGCATCTCGCCGCGGGCCGCCTGGGAGCGGCACGTCAGCTGGCTGGACGGCCAGGCGGCGGCGCGCCGCGACGGGGACGTCGACGCGCTGGACGCCGACACCGTCGCCGCGGCCCGCCAGCTCGCCGGCCGCCGGCCCGCCTGACCCGCTACTCGAAGTACCGCCGGGGCACCTGGACCAGCATCTGGTCCAGGTGCCCCTCGCTCGCTCCGCGCTCCCGCAGCATCGGCAGCACGTCCTGCGGCACGTGGGTGAAGTTCCAGTTCGGCATCGCCTGGGTCATCGCGGTGCGGGCCTCCCCGGGGAACCAGTCGATGTAGCAGCTGGCGTCCTGGCTGAGCACCATCCGGTCGGCGTACCCCTGCTCGGCCAGCGCGACGATGGTGTCCACCCGCGCGCTGGTCGGGTTGTAGAGGTCCAGGCCGAACCGGTCCATGCCCAGGATGCAGCCGGCGTCGGCCAGCTCCTTGAGGTGGTCGAGGTCGTTGCTGTCGCCGGCGTGGCCGATGACCACCTTGGTCAGGTCGGCGCCCTCCTCGCGGAGGACCTGGACCGCCAGCCGGCCGGTCTGTGCGGCGGCCGAGGTGTGCACGGTGATCGGCACCCCGGTCTCCCGGTGGGTGGCTGCGACGGCCCGCAGGGTGCGCTCGACGCCCGGGGTGAGCCCCTTGGCCTCCACGGCGCACTTGAGGAAGGCGGCGTTCACGCCGGTGTCGGCGATGCCGTCGCGGACGTCCCGGGTGAAGTCGTCGACCATCGGGTCGGTGGGTGTCTCGATGAGGGTGCCCGGCCCGCGATGCGCGTACTGGAACGGGATCTCGTCGTAGGTGTACAGCCCGGTGGCCACGATGATGTTCAGCTCGGTCTGCGCCGCCACCCGCTGCACCCGCGGCAGGTAGCGGCCCAGCCCCCACACCGTCGGGTCGACGATCGTGTCGATCCCCAGCGCCTTCAGCTCGTTGAGCTTGGTGACGGCGTCGGCGACCCGCTCCTCCTCGTCCCACCAGTCGCCGGTGCCGTAGTTCTGCTGGTGCTCGGTGGACAGCACGAACACGTGCTCGTGCATGAGGGTGCGGCCGAGGTCGGCGGTGTCGATCGGGCCGCGGACGGTGTGCACGGTGGGCATGCGAGCTCCCTTGCTCGGGGTCAGGTCACCGGTGCAGCACCGCGAACGTGGCGACGGCGTGCACCAGGCTGCGGCCATCCTGCTCGACGTCGGCCTCGCACACCGTCAGGTGCTCGCCCTGCTTGCTGACCCGGCCGGTGACCTGGAGGGTGCCGGGACCGCCGGGCCGCAGGTAGGTGACGGTCAGCTGGCTGGTGGCCGGGACGTCGTCCTCACCGGAGCGGCTGCGCACGGCGTGGCCCATGGCGGTGTCGACGAGGGTGGCCAGCACCCCACCGTGCAGCGTGCCCGCCTCGTTCAGGTGCTGGTCGGTGACGTCCAGCCGGAGGTGCGCCTCCCCGCCGTCCGCCGTCCGGCCGTACACGCCCAGGGTCTCCACGAAGCTCGTGTCGCTCATCCACCGCAGCTACCCGGGGCGGTCGACGGCACACGGTCGCCCGGTGGGATGCGCGGTCTGGTGGTCTGATGGGGCACCCGGCTCCAGGAGGACGACGTGCAGCAGGTGACGCTCGCCTACGGGCGCGGAGGGCTCCCCGTCGAGCTCCCGGACGACGCGGCGGTGATCACCCCCGTGCAGCACCCGGCCGCCCCGGACGTCGCCGCCGAGCTGCGCCGGGCGTTGCGCGAGCCGGTGAGCGGCTTGCCGCTGCGGGAGCGGGTGCGGCCGGGTCAGACGGTGGCGATCTCGGCCTGCGACGGCACCCGCGCCCAGCCCCGGCACCTGATGATCCCGGCGGTGCTCGAGGAGCTCGACGGCATCGCGCGCCTGGAGGACGTCGTCGTCCTGGTCGCCACCGGCACCCACCGGGCCAACACCGAGGCCGAGCTGCGGGCGATGTTCGGCGACGAGGTCGTGGACACCGTCCGGATCGTCAACCACGACTCCCGGGCGAGCGACACGCACCGCTGGATGGGCACCTTCGGCGACGGGGTGCCGGTCTGGCTCAACGAGCAGTGGGTGGACGCCGACGTCCGGATCACCACCGGTTTCGTCGAGCCGCACTTCTTCGCCGGCTTCTCCGGTGGGCCGAAGATGGTCGCCCCGGGCCTGGCCGCGCTGGACACGGTGCTCGTGCTGCACGACGCGAAGCGGATCGGCGACCCGCGGGCGACGTGGGGCGTCACCCAGGGCAACCCGGTGCACGACGACGTCCGGGCGATCACCGCGGGCACCGACGTGACGTACTCCTTCGACGTCGTGCTCAACACCCGGCAGGAGGTCATCGCCGCGTTCGGCGGGGACACGCTGGAGATGCACGCGGTGGCGATCGAGCGGGCCCGCGAGGTGGCGATGGCACCGGTGGACGCGCCGTTCGACGTCGTCGTCACCACCGGCTCGGGCTTCCCGCTGGACCAGAACCTCTACCAGTCGGTGAAGGGCATGTCGGCGGCCGCGCAGGTCACCCGGCCCGACGGGCTGATCGTCTGCGCCGCCGCCTGCGAGGACGGCTTCCCCGACCACGGTTCCTACCGCGAGGTGCTCACCTCGGCCGCGTCACCGGAGGCACTGCTGGAGCTGATCTCCGCGCGGGAGCAGACCGTGCCCGACCAGTGGCAGGTGCAGATCCAGGCCCGCATCCAGTCCGCCCACCGGGTCGTGATGCACACCGACCACCTCACCGACGCCCAGCTGGCCGAGGCGCACCTGGCGCAGACGACCGACATCGCGGCCACCGTCGCCGAGGCGGTCGCTGCGGCCGGCCCCGGCGCGCGGGTCTGCGCGCTCCCGGAGGGCCCGCAGACGATCCCCTATGTGAAGGGCTGACGGTCCGCCCCCGGCCCGGTGTCAGCGCTGGGGGAGGAGGAGGGCCTGGTCGGGATAGCACCAGGCCCAGTGCTCGCGCGGCTCGGCGGAGGCGACCACCGGGTGCCCGGTCGCGGTCGCGTGCGCGGTGGCGTGCCGGTGCGGTGAGGAGTCGCAGCAGGCCACGTGGTCACAGTTCAGGCAACGCCGCAGGTGCACCCACTGCCCGCCGTCCCGGAGGCAGTCCGCGCACGCCTCGGCCGGGCCGGGTGCGGCCGGCAGCCCCTCGGCATGCCGACAGACGGCCTCCCCGTCCACCCGCCAGGACATGGCCGGTCAGTGCGTCCGGCTCAGCGGCAGCCGGACGCAGAACGTCGTCCCCTCCGGACCGGTCGTGTACGTCAGCGACCCGCCGTGCCGCCGCTCGATGATCCGCCTCGCGTTGTCCAGGCCCAGCCCGCTCCCGTCGCCGGCCCGCTTGGTGGTCACGAACGGCTCGAACAGGTCCTGGCGCACCGCCTCCGGCACCCCCGGGCCGTCGTCGGTGACCTCCACGAACACCGCGTGCTGGTCGGCCCGGGTGCGCAGGGTCAGCACCCCGGACCCGTCCATCGCGTCGGCGGCGTTGTCGATCAGGTTGGTCCAGACCTGGTTCAGCTCGGCCGGGTAGCCGGGCACCGGGGGCAGGTCGGCGGCGTAGTCGCGGTGCACCTCGATGCCGGTGAGCTTGCGGGCCAGCATCACCAGCGTGCTCTCCAGCCCGGGCTTGACGTCGACGTCGGAGTGCCGGGCCTGGTCCAGGTGCGAGTACTGCTTCACCGCGCCGACGAGGGAGGAGATCCGGGTGGTGGCCTCCTCGATCTCGTCCATCAGCGCCTCGGTCTCCAGGGTGTAGCGCAGCCAGCCGAACGCGGCGTCCCACTCCAGCCCGGAGTCGACCTGCTCCACGACGTCGTCCACCCACTGCGCGTCCATGCCGGAGCCGGCGAACACCGGTGCGAGCTCCAGCGCCTGCTCGACGCCGATCTCCTCCAGCCGGTCGGCGATCGCGTCCTCGAGGTCGCTCTCCTGGAGCGCGGTCAGATCGGCGTGCGGCTTGAGCGCCCGCTCGACGGACATCTCCTGCGTCTTGATCAGCCGGCCGACCAGCTCGGGGGAGAGCCCGGCCTCCGACAGCAGGCCGAGCTTCCGGCGCATGCCGGCGACCCGGGAGCGCAGCTGCTCGGTGGCTCGCACCGCGGCCGCTGCCGGGTTGTTCAGCTCGTGGGCGAGGTTGGCCGACAGCGTCCCCAGCTGCACCAGGTGCTCGCGCTGGCGCATCGTCGACTCGGTCATCCGGATGCCCTCGTACAGGCCGTCGAGCAGGTGCACCGCCATCGGGCACAGCCGGTGCACCAGCGCGGCGAAGTCCTCGGCCGGCAACCGCAGGAAGCGGCTGGGCCGGGTGGTCCGCAGCGTGGTCTGGAAGTTCGGGTCGCGGCTCTGGGTGAACGCGCGGACCGCGCCGGCGTAGGCGCCGCGGTGCGTCGTGTCGTTGAGGACGACGTCCTCGCCGTCGGTGTGCTTGGACAGCAGCAGCCCACCCTCCAGCAGCACGTACAGCGCGTCGGAGGGCTGTCCCTCGGCGAAGACGACGACGTCGGCGTCGTACACCCGCACGTCGCTGTGCTCGGCCACCCAGCGCTGGTCGGCGTCCTCCAGCTCGGCGAACAGGAACAGGCTGCGCACCTCGGCGAGGTCGACCCCCGAGGAGGGCCCATGGCTCGCGGTCATCTCAGTTCGCCTCCAGGTAGCGGTGCACGAGCGTGACGGCCATCGCGCCCTCGCCGACGGCGGAGGCGACCCGCTTCACCGACTCGGCGCGGACGTCGCCGGCCACGAACACGCCGGGCACGGAGCACTCCAGGTGGTACGGCGCCCGGGTCAGCGGCCAATCCCGCGGCGGGCGGCCCGCCTCGTCCAGCAGCGCCGGCCCGGTGCGCAGGAAGCCGCGGTCGTCGCGCAGGAACGCCTCGCCCAGCCACTCGGTGGGCGGCGAGGCGCCGATGAACACGAACAGCCGGGACGCCGGGACGACCTCGGTGGCACCGGTGCGGGAGTCGGCGAGCACCAGTCGCTCGAGGTGGTCGGCGCCCTCCACGGCCCGCACCTGGGTGCAGGTGCGCACCTCGATCAGCGGGTCGGCCTCGATCCGGGCGACCAGGTACTCGGACATGCTCTGCCGGATGTCGGTGCCCCGGCAGAGCACCACCACCTTGCTGGCGAAGCGGGCGAAGTGCAGCGCGGCCTGGCCGGCGGAGTTGGCCGCGCCGACGACGAAGACCTCCTCGCCGGCGCAGTCGGCGGCCTCGTGCGCGACGGCGCCGTAGTAGACACCGCGGCCGGTGAGGTCGGCGGCGCCGTCGGCCGGCAGCAGCCGCCAGGAGACGCCCGTGGCCAGCACGACGGCGTGCGCGGCGACCTGGCTGCCGTCGGCGAAGAGCAGTGCCCGGCCATCGCCCTTGGGTGCGATCTCCACGACCTCGGCGGCGGTGAGCAGTTCGACGCCGAACCGCACGGCCTGGTCGCGGGCCCGCTGGGCGAGCTCGCTGCCCGACACCCCGAGCGGGAACCCGAGGTAGTTCTCGATCCGGCTGCTCTGGCCGGCCTGGCCGCCGGTGGCGGTGCGCTCGACGAGCAGGGTGCGCAGCCCCTCGCTGGCCGCGTACACGGCCGCGCCCAGCCCGGCCGGTCCGCCGCCCACCACCACGACGTCGTAGAACGGGCTGCCGGCGGTCGTGGCCAGCCCGACCTGCTGGGCGACCTGCTGGAGGGTGGGCCGGCGGAGCACGGTTCCCTCGGGGAAGAGCAGGGCCGGCAGCGTCGCGTCGTCCGCCAGGTCGGCGGCGGTGCGGATGCCGGCGGCGTCCTCGCCCTGGAGGTGCCGGTAGGGCACCTGGTTGCGGGCCAGGAACTCCTTGAGCTGCTGGGTCTCCGCCGACCACTGGTGGCCCAGCAGCGTGATGCCCTCGAACGGCGCCCGGGCGGTGCGCGACCAGGCCTCGAGCAGCTCGTCGAGCACCGGGTAGAGCAGCTTCTCCGGCGGGTCCCAGGGCTTGAGCAGGTAGTGGTCCAGGTCGACGTCGTTGATCGCCCGGATCGCCGCGTCGGTGTCGGCGTAGGCGGTGAGCAGCACCCGCTTGGCCGTCGGCGCCAGGTCCATCGCCTGCTCCAGGAACTCCACGCCGGTCATCCCGGGCATCCGGTGGTCGGCGAGGAGCAGAGCGGTGGCCTCGCCGCGCGCGGTCAGCTCACGCAGCACGGCGAGCGCGTCGCGGCCGCTCTCGGCGCGGACGATCCGGTAGCGGTCGCCGTAGTGGCGGCGCAGGTCGCGGGCGACGGCGCGGCTGACCGCGCGGTCGTCGTCGACGGTGAGCAGGACAGGTCGCGCGGGCACGGCACCTCCGGTCGGGGCCGTCGAGGTGGACCGCCCCGGTGGGCAGGCCCCCGATGGCATCTCCATCCAACCGGGTGCAGGTGAACGGCGGTAGTCCCGATCGGCCGCGGGCCAGCTCTGGCACGTCGGCCCGCGGCGCGGCAGGGTGACGTCATGACCGCGCCCGCGCACGAGCCCGGAACCCGTCGATGACCGCGCCGGTCGAGACGCTCGGCTGGTGGGAGGACGGTGAACGACTCCTCGGGACGGCGCTGGGCCGGCTGACCGACGAGGATCTCGACGCGCCGTCCCTGCTGACCGGCTGGTCGCGGCGGCACCTCCTGGCGCACCTGGCGGCCAACGCCGACGCGCTGGTGAACCTGCTGACCTGGGCGCGCACCGGGGTGGAGACGCCGATGTACGCCTCGATGGAGGCGCGGGACGCCCAGATCTACGAGGCGGCACAGCTGCCGGCCGCCGAGCTGCGCGCTGCCGTGGTGGCCGCGACCGGTCGGCTGGCCGCCGCGGTCCGCGGCCTGCCCGAGGAGGCGTGGGCAGCCCAGGTGCGGACCGCGCAGGGGCGCCAGGTGCCGGCCGCGGAGGTGCCCTGGATGCGCTGCCGGGAGGTGTGGGTGCACGCGGTCGACCTGGACGAGGGCGTCGGCTTCACCGACCTCCCGGACGACGTCCTGGCCGCGCTCGTCGACGACGTCTTCCGGATGTGGGACCGCCGCGACTCCGTGCCCGACGTCGCGCTGTTCGCCGGTGACCGGGAGTGGGGCACCGGCGCCCTGGCCGTCGCCGGTCCGCTGCCGGCGGTCGCGGCGTGGGTCACCGGCCGCAGCGCGGGGGAGGAGCTGGAGGCCGACGGTCCGCTGCCGACGCTGGCCCCCTGGCTCTGACCGGCCTGCCGACTCAGCCGGCGGGGCGGTCCCGCGGCATCGCCAGCGCAGCGAGCAGCGCCGCGCCCAGCACGGCGGCGCTGACCGCGAAGGCGACCTGGTAGGAGAAGGCGTCGGTGAGCCAGCCGGCGACCAGCGGCCCGGCCACCGCGCCCAGGTCGGCGACCATCTGGAAGACCGCCACCACCCGGCCGCCCCGGGCCGGGCTGACGTCACCGACCACCGCGGCCGGCACGCTGGCCAGCAGCGAGGCGCCCAGCCCGAAGGTGGCCATCGAGAGCAGGAACGCCGCGGTGGTCGGCGGCAGCACCAGGACGGCGATCGCCGCCGTGGACAGTGCCGAACCGAGCAGCAGCGAGGGACGGCGACCCCAGCTGTCCGCCAGCCGCCCGGCGCGCAGCAGCCCGACCGCCTGCGCCACCGACCCCGCGAGCAGGCCGGCGCCGGCCCAGGCCACCGTCTTGCCCAGCTCCTCGGTCACGTACAGCGGCACGAGGGAGTTGCGGACGCCGAACAGCACCCAGCCCACGCCCAGGTTGGCCACCAGCGCCGCGACGTAGGCCCGGGACCGCAGCGCCGCGCGCAGCCCGCCACCATCGGCGCCCGCGGGGGGCACGGCCACGGCCGAGGGGCCACCGCCGCGCACCTGGTCAGCCGCGGGGTCCGGGTCGGCCGCGGCTCCCGCGACCGGGGGCAGCGCGGCCGGGCGCAGCAGGACCAGCGCGACCACCCCCGCGACCAGCAGGAAGCCGCCGTAGACGAAGAACGGCAGCCGCGGGGAGACCTCGGCGAGGAACCCGCCGGCCGCCGGGCCGGCGATGCCGCCGAGGATGAAACCGCCCTGGTAGGTGGCCGCAGCCCGGCCGCGCTGGGCCGCCGGTGCCGTGCGCAGCAGCAGCGAGAGGGCGGCCACGGTGAACATCGCGCTGCCGATCCCGCCGGCCGCGCGCAGGGCGACGAAGAGCGGGAAGTTGCCGGCCAGGGCGGCCGCGGCGGTGGCGACCGCGACGATCGCCAGCCCGGCGGCGAGCACGGCGCGCTCGCCGATCCGCTCGACGAGGGAGCCCCCGGCGAAGGCGGAGACGAACCGGAAGAAGGCGAACGCGCTGACGGCGAACCCGACGGCGGTGGTGCCGACCCCGTAGTCGCGGACGAACAGCGGGATCGCCGGGGCGACGATGCCGAAGCCGAGGGCGACGACGAAGGCGACGATCGCCAGGACGCCGACCTCGCGGGGGAGGGGGGCGTCCTTGCTGCGATGTCGCACGAGCGCCGATCCTCACACGCGGCCCGGGACACCGCTGCGGGGCGTCAGGGGGTGAGCACGAGCCGCCCTGCGACGTCCCCCCTGCGCAGCCGGTCCAGCGCCTCGTTCACCTGGGTCAGCGGCAGCGTGCCCGCCACCGGCGGCGCCAGCTGCCCGGCCGCGGCCAGCGCCACCGCCTGCTCCAGCTCGGCCAGCGTGTTGCCCACGCTGGCGATGACCCGCTGCTCGGCGACCACCATCCCCAGCGGGCTCACCGTCAGTGCGTCGGCGCTGTACCCGACCAGCACCAGCCGCCCGCGGCGACCGAGCACCGCCGTCGCCAGCTCGAGGGTCGCCGTCACCCCGGCGAGCTCCACGACGACGTCGGCGCCCTGCCCGCCGGACAGCCGGGCCACGGTGCCGGCGAGTTCGGCGGGGGAGACCGCGGCCACCGCTCCGGCGGACCGGGCAGCCGACCGGCGGGCGTCGTCCCGGCTGACGGCCACGACCACGCCGCCGCGTCGTCGGGCCTCCTGCACCGCGGCCAGCCCGACCCCGCCCGCGCCGAGCACGACGACCACGTCACCGGGCTCGACCGCGGCCTCGGTGAGCGCGTGCACCGCGGTCGTGCCCGCGCAGCACAGCGGTGCGGCAGCCTCGAACGGCAGTTCGTCGGGCAGCCGGACCAGGCAGTGCGCCGGCACCACCAGCTGCTCGGCGAAGGCGCCGTCCGCGGCGAAGGCCAGCACCCCGCGCGGGGTGAGGCACAGGTTCTGCCGACCGCGCAGGCACCAGCGGCAGCTGCCGCAGAAGAGGTAGTAGTAGACGGCGACCCGGTCGCCCTCGGCCCAGCCGGTGACGGCCGACCCGACCGCGTCGACCGTGCCCGCGGCCTCGTGGCCCAGCGTCATCGGCGTCCGGGACGGCGCGTACAGGCCGTCGGTGAAGTGCAGTTCGGTGCCGCAGACCCCGGCCGCGCGCACCCGCACCCGCACCTCGTCGGGGGCGGGTTCGGGCACCGGGACGTCGTCCAGGGCCAGGGGTCGGCCAGGTGCGTGGAAACGGGCAGCGAGCATCGAGCAGCTCCCTCCGCCGGCATGAACCGGATCAGGTGTGGACGGTCGGCGGTGGTCGTCCGCCTTCTCAGCCCGCGCCCGGGCTCCCGTGTGCGCCGCTGAAGCTACCGCAGCGGGGCGACCGGCTCGACCCGGCGCAGGAACGACCGGATCGCCAGGTGGTGGGAGAGCTGCTCGCGGTGCGCCTCGCACGCCGTCCAGGTCTTCTCCCGGTCGGGGGTGTGCACCTTCGGGTTGTTCCACACCAGGACGACGGTCGCCGGCTCCCGGCAGCCCTTCGCCGAACAGATCACGCCGGCGTCCCCGGCCGGCCCTGCGTCCTCGGTCATGGGCCGAGTCTGAGCCGACGCACAGGAAACCGTCAGCAGGGGGTGCGAGGGTCGGTCCGGCCGCACCCCCTGACCCCGGGTGCGGCCACCAGCCCCCGCGGCCGGAAAGGAGGTCGCGGTGGGTGCACCCGGCCCGGGGGGCGGGTAGGGCGAGGTGCATGACCGACACCAAGCCCCTCGCCCTCGTCACCGGCGCCTCCAGCGGGATCGGGTTCGAGCTCGCCAAGCAGTTCGCCCAGCACGGCTTCGACCTGGTGATCGACGCCGAGGACCCGACGATCGACACGGCGGCCGCGAAGCTGCGCGCCGAGGGCGCCGAGGTGACCGCCGTCCAGGCCGACCTGCGCACCCCCGGCGGGATCGAACAGCTGTGGACCCGGGTGCAGGGCCTCGGCCGCCCGCTGGACGCCGCCGCGCTCAACGCCGGTGTCGGCCGTGGCGGTGCGTTCGTCGACACCGACTGGGCCGACGACCTGGAGGTCATGCAGCTCAACGTGGTCTCCACCGCCGCGCTGCTGAAGCTGGTCCTCGTGCAGATGACCGGTCGCAACGCGGGCCGGGTGCTGGTGACCTCCTCGATCGCGGCGACCATGCCCGGCGCGTACCAGCCGGTCTACAACGCCTCGAAGTCCTTCGTCCAGTCGCTGACCGAGGCCGTGCAGCAGGAGCTCAAGGACTCCGCCGTCACGATCACCGCGCTGATGCCCGGCCCCACGGACACCGAGTTCTTCGCCCGGGCCGACCTGGAGGACACCGCCATCGGCCAGGGCCCCAAGGACGACCCGGCGGAGGTCGCCGCGCAGGGCTTCGAGGCGCTGATGGCCGGGGAGGAGAAGGTGCTCGCCGCCTCGCTGAGGACCAAGGTGCAGGGCGCGGCCAACAAGGTGCTCCCCGACTCGCTCAAGAGCTCCGCGCACGAGGCGATGGCGAAGCCGCGCGACTGACCCGCTCCGACGACGCCCCTCCCGGTCCGCGGGCAGGGGCGTCGTCGGCGTCCCGGGCGACGCCGGCTTCCGGTGAGTGGTCGGCTCCGCTGCACCGAGCCGGGGCAGAGCTGGCAGAGTCGGGGCATGGACGACGTCGTCATCTGTTCCCCGGTCCGCACTCCCGTCGGTCGCTTCGGCGGGGTCTTCGCCGGTCTGTCCGCCAACGAGCTCGCCGCCACCGCGCTGCGGGGCCTGGTGGAGCGGACCGGGCTGGGGGAGGGCGAGGTCGACGACGTCATCCTCGGCAACTGCAGCCCCAGCGGTGAGAACCCGGCGATCGGCCGGATCGCCGCCCTGGACGCCGGCCTGGGCGTGCAGGTCCCCGGCCTGCAGATCGACCGGCGCTGCGGATCCGGCCTGCAGGCCGTCATCTACGCCGCGATGCAGGTGGCGGCCGGCGCCGGCAAGGTCGTCGTCGCCGGTGGGGTGGAGTCGATGAGCAACGTCGAGCACTACGCACTGGGGCTGCGCAGCGGGGCCAAGGGCGACGGCGTCATGCTGCACGACCGGCTGGCGCGGGCCCGGGAGACCGCCGGTGGCCTCCACCACCCCGTGCCCGGCGGCATGCTGGAGACCGCGGAGAACGTCCGTCGTGAGTACTCGGTCGACCGACTGGAGCAGGACGCCTGGGCGTTGCGCTCCCAGCAGGCCGCCGGCGCGGCCATCCGCGAGGGGCGGTTCGCCGACGAGATCATCGGCGTCGAGGTGCCCGGGACCCGCAAGACGCCGGCGCGCACGGTCACCGAGGACGAGCACCCCCGCCCGGACACGACGATGGAGGACCTGGCCGGCCTGCGCCCGGTCATGGGCCGGGTCGACCCGGAGGCGACGGTGACGGCCGGCAACGCCTCCGGCCA
Organism: Modestobacter sp. KNN46-3; assembly: GCF_011039295.1. NCBI lineage: Bacteria > Bacillati > Actinomycetota > Actinomycetes > Geodermatophilales > Geodermatophilaceae > Modestobacter > Modestobacter sp. KNN46-3. The sequence continues at coordinate 34,062 of NZ_JAAKGN010000014.1, forward strand.
GAACGACGGCGCCGCCGTCTGCGTGGTGACCACCCGCGCCGAGGCCGACCGCCGTGGCTGGCAGCCCTTCGTGCGGCTGACCGGCTGGGCCGTGGCGGGCGTGCCGCCGGAGACCATGGGCATCGGCCCGGTCCCGGCGACGGCCAAGGTGCTGGAGCAGACCGGGCTGACCCTGGCCGACATGGACCTCATCGAGCTCAACGAGGCGTTCGCCAGCCAGGTGCTGGCCTGCCTGGGGGAGTGGGGCCTGGGCGCGGACGACCGCAACCGGGTCAACGTCAACGGGTCCGGCATCTCCCTGGGGCACCCGGTGGGGGCGACCGGCGCCCGGATCCTGGCCACGCTCGCCCACGAGATGCGCCGCCGCGAGGCGCGCTACGGCCTGGAGACGATGTGCATCGGCGGTGGGCAGGGGCTCGCCGCGGTGTTCGAGCGGGTCGTCTGACCCCAGCCGCAGGTCTCGATCGGGCAACGAGGCAGACCACCGGTTCGTTAGGTAAGGCTGCCCTCAGGTAGAACAACACCATGTTGCTCTCCCGGTCGCTCGCGCGACGCACGTTCACCAGCTCCGTGGCCCTCCCCGTCCTCGCGGTCGCCGTCCTGGCCGGCTGCTCGTCGGAGTCCGACGAGCAGCCGGCCGAGGCCGCCGCCGGCTCGGCAGCCGAGGCCGCCTTCCCGGTCACCATCGAGCACGCCTACGGGACGACGACGATCCCGGAGGAGCCCGAGCGGGTGGTCTCCCTCGGCTACACCGAGCAGGACGCGATCCTCGCCTTCGGTGTCGTCCCGGTCGCCGTCCGCTACGCATTCGGCCCCGAGGACGACGTCTTCTTCCCCTGGGCCGACGAGGCGGCCGGCGACGCCGACCCGGAGATCCTGCCGCGGGCGGAGGTCGACCCGGAGCAGATCGCGGCGCTCGACCCGGACCTGATCATGGCGGTCACCGCCGGCCTGACGGAGGACGAGTACGAGACGCTCAGCGCGATCGCGCCGACGGTCGTGCAGCCCGAGGAGCACATCGCCTTCGGCACCCCCTGGCAGGAGCAGACGCGGATCACCGGCGAGGCGCTCGGTCAGCCCGACCGCGCGGAGGACCTGATCGCCGACGTCGAGGAGCAGATCGCGGCGGCGCGGGCCGAGCACCCGGAGCTGGAGGGGAAGACGGTGACCCTCTCCGGCCCGGCGTACGGCGGGGAGTACCCCTTCCACACGTCCGACGACACCCGCACCCGGTTCTTCCTGGACCTGGGCATGGTCGTCGACCCGGCCCTGGACGCCGCGGCGCAGAGCGACTTCTACGGGACGGTCAGCCGCGAGGAGGCCCGGATGCTGGACGCCGACGTGCTGGTCTTCCAGTCCGGTTCCGAGGCCGAGCGGGCGGGGATCGAAGGGGACCCGGTGCTGTCCGGGCTCCCCACCGTGACCGAGGGCCGGTCGATCTTCATCGAGGGGGAGGACTACGCGGCGCTGCAGTTCGCCAGCGCCCTGAGCCTGCCCTACCTGCTGGACGGCTTCGTGCCGGAGCTGTCCGAGGTGGTCGGCTGAGTTGAGTGCACCTCGAGGCCGCCGTGGACACCTCCGCGGCGGCCCGGCGGCCGCGCAGGTGGTGCCGCAGTCGACCCGCGCCTGACGAGCACCGGGGTCACCAGTTCGGTGCGGCGCGACGGGAGGTCCTGGGCGCCGGACGTCAGCTGGCGGAGCAGCAGGTCGGCCGCGCCCACGGCGAGCAGGGCGGCGCAGTTGTCGACGGTGGTGACCGGCGGCGACCACCACTGGTAGAACGGTTCGTCCTCCGTGCAGATCACCGACAGCTGGTCGGGCACCCGCAGCTCGCTGTCGCCGATCACCGGCAGTGCCCCGAATGACGCCTCGTGGTTGGTCACCAGCAGGGCCGTCGGTGGCTCGGACAGGCCGAGCAGCTCGGCGGCGGCCCACCGGCCGAAGTCGGGTGTGAAGGGCCCCCGGCACACCAGGTCGTCCAGGACCGGGACACCGGCCGCCGCCATCGCGGCCCGGAAGCCGGCGTCGTGCAGTCGGCCGGAGGTCACCGACGGCGGGCCCTCGATCGCGGCGATCCGGGTGTGCCCCAGCTGGAGCAGGTGCTCGGCGGCCAGTCGGGCTGCGGTCTCGTAGGCGGACATCACCGACGGGGCCAGGGAGCCGGGCACCTCGCGGTTCATCGTCACGACCGCGTGGTCCGCCTGGACCAGGGCGTTGACCAGGTCGGTGTTCGCACCGGAGCCGGCGATCACCACGCCGTCGAAGTGGTGCTGGCGGACCGTCTGCAGGAACGAGGCCTCGCGCGCCGGGTCGCCCCCGGTGGTGCAGACCAGCAGCTGGTACTCGTGTTCGGCGGCCCAGCCCTGCAGGGTCTCCGCGATCGTGTGGGACGTCGCCGAGCGCAGGCTGTTGACGACCAGGCCGATCAGCCCGGTACGCCGGGTGCGCAGCGCGCTGGCCGTGCGGTTGGGCTCGTACTGCAGGGCCGCGGCGGCCGCCTCCACCCGGGCACGGGTGCTGGGCAGCACCGCCGGGTGTCCGGACAGGGCGCGGCTCGCGGTACTGGTGCTGACCCCCGCGGCTGCGGCCACGGAGCTCAACGTCGTAGGCACAGCGCGCTTTCTACCGAAGTGGAGAAAGGGGGGAACCGCTGCCCCGTGGGCAGACGGCGGGTGTAGGTGTGCTGTCCGGGCAGGGCACATCCGTCGATGTGTCTTTCGATGTACAGGGCGATGTGTCCCTGGCTGTTGCCCCTGTCCGGCCCTGGTCGGCGCACGCCAGGATGTCGGCACCGGCGGCAGTGCCGCAGCAGGAACACCGCGCGGCTCGCCGCCGGGCCGCCCGGTTGCTCACCCGGCCTGCGGGCTGTGTGATGGGCATCACGTCCAGTACGCCCGGATGGACCATCGCGTGACCGCCAGCGTGTCGAGACGAGGAGCCCTCGTGTGCCAGCTCCGCACCACCCCAGCACGGTCAGTCCACCTCAGCCCGAGGAGTGCGACGTGAGCGGCCCCGCGCGCTCGTCCGGGCAGGGCATCGCGCGATCCGTACCGGTGGCCGCGTCGACCACCGGCGGCGATCCCGATGCCGAGCCGGAGCGGATCGCCGAGTCGGCCACCGGGCTGGACATGATCTTGACCGACGCTGCGCTCGGGCCGCTGCGCCGGTTGGTGCCGCCGGTCAGCAGCAGCCTCCGCTTCACCGCGGCGCTGGCGCGCCGTCCGCGCACCGTGCTCGGCCACACCGGCCGGCTCGTCGGCGAGTGGGGTCGCATCGGGCTCGGCCGTTCCGAGGTGGCGCCGAACGCCAAGGACAAGCGTTACGCCGATCCGGCCTGGTCGGGCAACCCGGTGTTGAAGCGGGCTATGCAGGCACACCTGGCGACGGCGCAGACGGCGACCCGACTGGTCGACGACGCAGCCCTGCCCTATGCCCACGACGAGCGGATCCGGTTCTCCGTGACCAACATCGTCGAGGCCCTGGCACCCAGCAACAACCCGGCGCTGAACCCCTCGGCGTGGAAGACGGCGATCGACACGGGCGGGCGCAGTGCGGTGTCCGGCACCAGGCGGCTGGTCCGTGACCTGTCCTCGGCACCCCGGGTGCCCTCGATGGTCGAGCCGGACGCCTTCGAGGTGGGCAAGGACCTGGCGCGCACCCCCGGCGTCGTCGTGCTGCGGACGCCGGTCTTCGAGCTGATCCAGTACCAGCCCACCACGCCGACGGTGCACGCCGTCCCGCTGGTGATGGTGCCGCCGACGATCAACAAGTTCTACATCGCCGACCTGGCCGAGGGTCGCAGCATCGCCGAGCACATGGTCGCCGACGGGCAGCAGGTCTTCATGATGTCCTGGCGGAACCCCGACGCGCGGCACGCCGACTGGGGCCTGGACACCTACGGGCAGGCGGTGCTCGACGCGATGGCCGCGGCGGAGCGGATCACCGGCGAGCGGCAGACCAACCTGATGTCCTTCTGCTCCGGCGGGATGATCACCGCGATGGTGCTCGGGCACCTCGCCGCGATCGGCGAGCAGGAGCGGGTCGCCTCCGTGTGCTTCGCCGTGACCGTGCTCGACCAGGCCCGCGGCGGGACGGTGGGGGCGTTCCTGGACGAGAAGTCCGCCCAGTCGGCCATCCGGGCGTCGGCGAAGAAGGGGTACCTGGACGGCGCGACGCTGGCGGAGGTGTTCGCCTGGCTGCGGCCCAACGACCTGATCTGGAACTACTGGGTCAACAACTACCTGCAGGGCAAGCCCCCGCCGGCGTTCGACATCTTGTACTGGAATTCCGACACCACCCGGATGGCCGCGGCACTGCACCGGGGCTTCATGGACATGGCCGTGCACAACTCCCTGACCAAGCCGGGTGCCGCCACCATGCTCGGGTCGCCGGTGGACCTGTCCGCGGTCACGGTCGACGCCTACGTGGTCGCCGGGATCGCCGACCACATCTGCCCGTGGCAGTCCTGTTACGCGACCACCCAGCTGCTCGGTGGGGACACCCGGTTCGTGCTGTCCACCAGCGGGCACATCGCCTCGCTGGTGAACCCGCCGAGCAACCCGAAGTCGACCTGGCGGACGGGCGCGCCCAACGTCCCGGACGCCGACGAGTGGCTCGCCGCCGCACACACCGAGAAGGGGTCGTGGTGGACCGACTACGCCCGGTGGGTGGGTGAGCGGGCCGGCGACGGGGTCGACGCGCCGGCGGAGCTCGGCGGTGGCCAGCCCACCCTGGGCGCGGCTCCTGGCACGTACGTGTTCGACAAGTGAGCGTCGGGAGGGGCACCCGCCGGGACGGCGACCCCCCGCTGCGGACGGTCACCGTCGGGGGCCGGACGCTGCGCGTCTCGGTCCACCCCGGCGACGGCACGCTGCCGCCGTTGCTGTTGCTCAACGGCATCGGCGCGAGCCTGGAGGTGTTGCAGCCCTTCGTCGATGCGCTCGATCCCCGGCGTGAGGTGATCCGGTTCGACGTCCCGGGTGTGGGCGGGTCCCCGAGGCCGGTCATGCCCTACACGATGGTCACGTTCGCACCGGTCGTCGCGGGGCTGCTCAGCAAGCTGGGCCACCGGGAGGCCGTCGACGTCCTCGGCTTCTCCTGGGGCGGCGGTCTGGCACAGCAGTTCGCCGTGCAGCACCGGCGGCGGTGTCGGCGGCTGGTGCTGGCCGCGACCGGGACGGGGTCGCTCATGGTGCCGGCGCACCCGCGGGTGCTGTCCAAGATGCTCACCCCACGGCGGCACCGCGACCCCGATTACGCCCGGACGATCGCAGGGGAGATCTACGGCGGCACGATGCGCCAGCACCCCGAGCGCGCGGCCGAGGTGCTGCACGCCGAGTCGCGGCTGGGCCCGCAGCGCGGCTACTACTACCAGCTGGCGGCCGGCGCCGGCTGGTCGAGCCTTCCGCTGCTCCGCATGATCAAGCAGCCCACCCTGGTGATCGCCGGCGACGACGACCCGATCATCCCCGCGGTGAACCCTCGCGTGATGGCCCGGCTGATCCCTGACTCGGAGCTGCACCTCTACCGCGGCGGACACCTCGCCCTGGTCACCGAGGCGCCGGAGCTGGCGCCGGTGGTGGAACGCTTCCTCAGCTGACCGGAGCCGTCCGACGGGAGCGGTCGGCGCCTCCGCCGACGTGTCGTACCCCCGCCGTACGGTCGCTGCAGCTCCTCCACCAGGGGGAGGGGACGGGGGCAACGGTGTACGAGTCCGACGGCGCGCTGGTGGTCAGTGCCAGTGACCTGACCGGCTTCATCGAGTGCGAGCACCTCACCCGGCTGTCCCTCGAGGTCGCCCGCGGCTCCCGCAGCCGCCCGCCGGCGGTCGATCCGATGACCGAGCTGGTCGCCGCCCACGGCATGGCGCACGAGGAGCGGCACGTGCAGCGGCTGCGCGACCGGGGCCTGTCCGTCGTGGAGGTCACCGGTCCGTCGGGCAAGGACGCCGCCGGGCTGCGTCGCTCTCAGGACGAGACGCTCGCCGCGATGCGCGCCGGCGCGGACGTCGTCTACCAGGCCACCTTCTTCGACGGCACCTGGCGCGGGCACGCCGACTTCCTGCTCAAGCGCACCGATCGGGTCAGCGACCTGGGGGCCTGGGCCTACGACGTCGCCGACACCAAGCTGGCCCGCCGCATCAAGGTCCCGGCCCTGCTGCAGATGGCGCTGTACGGCGACCTCCTGGCCGGGCTGCAGGGCGTGCCGCCCGAGCTGCTCACCGTGGTCACCGGCGACCAGCAGGAACTGGTCTTCCGGTACTCCGACGCGGAGGCGTACACCAGGGCCGCCCGCACCCGGTTCCTCTCCGGGCTCGCCGACGGGGAGCTGGCGCCGCCGTACCCGAACGCGCACTGCGGCGTCTGCCCCTGGCGGGACACCTGCACGGCGCGCTGGCGCGAGGAGGACTCGCTGTCCCTCGTGGCCTTCATGCGCCGCGACCACGCGACCGCGCTGGTCGAGGCCGGTGTCCCGACCGTCACCGCGCTGGCCACCCGCGCCCCCGACGAGCTGCCCGACGCCATCGGCCGCAGCTCGCGGGAGCGGCTCACCCAGCAGGCCCGGCTGCAGGTGCAGGAGCGCGAGTCCGGGCTGCCGAGCTACGAGTTCCTGTCGCGCGAGCCGGGGCGGGGCTTCGAGCTGCTGCCGCCGCCGAGCGCCGGCGACCTGTTCTTCGACATCGAGGGCGACCCCTTCGCCGGCGATGCCGGGCTGGAGTACCTGTGGGGCGTCCTGGACACCGCCGGGGAGTTCACCGCCTTCTGGGGCTGCGACCCGGCCGCTGACGACCAGTCCGCTGCCGAGCGGCTCGCGTTCGAGGCGCTGGTCGACCACCTGACCGCGGCCCACGCCGCCGACCCGGCGATGCACGTCTTCCACTACGCGCCCTACGAGCCGACCCGGCTCAAGACGCTGTCGGCCCGGCTGCAGACGCGGGAGGCCGAGGTCGACCGGCTGCTCCGGGGCGACGTCCTCGTCGACCTCTACGCCGTGGTGCGCCAGGGGCTGCGGCTGAGCAAGGAGTCGTACTCGATCAAGCAGGTGGAGGACTACTACCGCGGGCACACCCGCGCGCACGGGGGGGACGTGTCGGACGCCGGGGAGAGCATCGTCGCCTTCGAGCGCTGGCTCGCCACCCGCGACCAGGCGCTGCTCGACCAGATCGAGGCCTACAACCGCGACGACTGCGTCTCCACCCGGGAGCTGCGCGACTGGCTGGAGGCCCGGCGCACCGAGCTGCTCGCCTCGGGCGCGCGGCTGGGCCGGCCGGAGGACGGCGACCCGGACGGCTCTGCCGAGAACGCCGCGGCGCAGGAGCTGCGCGAGGAGCTGGAGCTCCGGCTGACCGCCGGGCTGCCCGACACCGACCGGACCCCGGAGCAGGAGGCCACCTGGCTGCTGGCCCAGCAGCTGGGGTGGCACGCCCGGGAGGCCCGCTCGGCCTGGTGGGAGTACTTCCGGCTGCGCGACCTGGCGGCCGACGACCTGGAGCGGGAGACCCCGGCGCTGGGCCCGCTGGAGGCGCCCGAGCTGGTCGGTGCGGCCCAGCGGTCGCAGCACTGGCGCTACCGCTTCCCGCCGCAGGAGACCAAGGTGTCGGCCGGCAACCGGTACGAGCACCTGTTGCCCGACGCGGACGGGAAGCGGCTCACCAGCTCGGTCGTCGACATCGACCCGACCGCCGGCTGGGTGGTGCTGGCGCGCGGCGCCGCCGCCGCGCTCGAGCACCCGACCGGGCTGCTGCCCACCTCGCCACCGAGCGACAAGCTGTTCCGGGCCGCGCTCACCGACCTCGGTGAGCAGGTCGCGGTCAGCGGCATCGACGCCCCGGGCCCGGCGCGGTCGGCCCGCGACCTGTTGCTGCGCCGACCGCCGCGGCTGCTCGCCGAGGCGCCGCAGCGCGATCCCGGGGAGGAGTCGGCGGCCGCGGTGCGTCGGCTGGCCGGGCTGCTCGACGGCGGGGTGCTCGCGGTCCAGGGCCCGCCGGGAGCCGGCAAGACGTACACCGGGGCCCGCGCGGTCATCGACCTGGTCCGCGCCGGCAAGCGGGTGGGGGTGACCGCCTCCAGCCACAAGGTGATCGGCAACCTGCTCGACGCGGTGATGGCGGCCGCCCGCGAGGCCGGGGTGCCGGTCCGGGCGCTGCAGAAGGCCGACGAGCTGCAGCGGTGCGGCGACGCCGACGTCCAGTGCGTCGGCTCCAACGGGCAGGTCGTCGACGCACTCGACGGCGGCGACGTCGACCTGGTGGCCGGCACCTCGTGGCTGTTCGCCCGCCCGGAGCTGGCCGGTCGGCTGGACGTGCTGGTGGTCGACGAAGCCGGGCAGCTGTCCCTGGCCAACACCCTGGCGGTGAGCAGGGCCGCGGCCGGCCTGGTGCTGCTCGGCGACCCCCAGCAGCTCCGCCAGCCGGGTCGGGGGATCCACCCCGACGGCGCGGACGTCTCCGCACTGCAGCACGTGCTGGGCGAGGAGGAGGTGCTGCCCGCCGACCGGGGGGTGTTCCTGGACCGCAGCTGGCGGATGGCGCCTGCGCTGTGCCGGGTGGTCTCCGGGCTGTCCTACGGCGGGGAACTGCAGCCCGCGCCGGTCACGGCCGGCAACGAGCTCGACGCCCCGGCCCGGTGGGCGGCGCCGGCCGGGATCGGCTGGGTGCCGGTGGTGCACGAGGGCAACGGCTCCGCCTCGCCGGAGGAGGCGGCCGTCGTCGCCGAGCTCGTCGCCGGGCTGATCGGCCGGAGCTGGCGGACCGGCGAGGTCGAGCGGGTGATGGGGCCGGCCGACGTCCTGGTCGTCACCCCGTACAACGCGCAGGTCAACCAGCTGCGCAGCGCGCTCGCCGCAGTCGGGCTGGGTGGGGTGGAGGTCGGCACGGTGGACAAGTTCCAGGGCCGGGAGGCGGCGGTGGCGGTCTTCTCCCTGGCCGCCTCCAGCGGTGCCCACGTGCCCCGGCGGCTGGACTTCCTGCTCGACCGACACCGGCTGAACGTCGCGCTGTCCCGGGCGAAGACCGTCGCCTATCTCGTGGGCAGCCCGGCGCTGCTCACCTCGCCGGTGCAGACCCCGGAGCAGCTGCGGCTGGTCAACGGCCTGTGCCGCCTGGTGGAGATCGCCACCGCGGCGGCCCGGCCCGCGCCGCCGGCCCCGGCCGTCGCCCAGGTGTGAGCACGGCGGGGCGGGCGGCGCGTGTTCGGTGAGCCGCTGCGGGTAGCCGTTCCTGCTCCAGGGATTCCCTCGATGGTCTGGTTAGGCTAGCCTCACCATCGTCCGGTTGCGCACGAGCCGGTCACGACGAGCGCGGGAGCAGCGATGACCACGGCGGTGACCGGACGTGCCGGAACGGCGGTTCTCGAGAACCTCACCGAGCCGCAACCGGCGGTCCCGCAGCCGGTCGCCGCACCGAGCTACCGCTTCTTCAGCGCCACCGTGGGGCGCGTCCAGCGGCTGAGCCCCACCTTCCTGCGGCTCACCCTCCGCGGCCCGGAGCTCACCGGCTTCGGCGCGGCCGGCGACGACCAGCGGATCAAGCTGGTGCTCTCCCGGGACGGCGCCCCGGTCACCGACCTGCTCACCGACGGCCCGACCTGGTACCAGGACTACTGCGCGCTCCCGGACGAGCGCCGCCCGTACCTGCGCACCTACACCGTGCGCGCCGCCCGCCCGGAGCTCGGCGAGCTGGACGTCGACGTCGTGCTGCACGGGGTCGAGGAGGGCCACTCCGGCCCGGCCGCCAGCTGGGCCGCCACCGCCGTCCCCGGCGACCCGATCGTCGTGCTGGGCCCCGACCGGCCCCGCCCCGGCCGGGCCGGGTCCGGCCGGCCCTGGGGGGTCGAGTGGGCCCCACCGGCCGACGGCCCCCTGTTCCTCGCCGGGGACGAGACCGCCGTCCCGGCGATCAGCGCGATCGTGGAGGCGCTGCCCGCCGGCCGGCGCGCCATCGCCGTGCTCGAGGTCCCCGAGGCCCGGGACGTGCTGTCGCTCGCCGTGCCGCCGGGGGTGGAGGTCCGCTGGCTCGTCCGCGGGGGTCGCGCGCCCGGCGAGGCGCTCGGCACGGCGGTGCACGCCGCTCTCTGCGAGCTCGGCGTGGCCGCCCGCACCGCCGGGCAGGAGCTCGAGGACGTCGACCTGGCGGGCGGCGTCCTCTGGGAGGTGCCCGACGAGGGCGGCGCCGACGGCTGTTACGCCTGGCTGGCCGGGGAGGCGGGCATGGTCAAGAACCTCCGCCGCCGCCTGGTCCGCGACCTCGGCGTGCCGCGCACCTCGGTGGCCTTCATGGGCTACTGGCGGCTGGGCGCAGCCGAGGGCAGCTGACCCTCGCTACGGTCGGACCCGTGCTCCGCCTCCTGCTCCTGCTGCTCCTCGTCTGGGTCGCCGTGACCGTGGTCGGCGTGATCGTCGAGGGCCTGTTCTGGCTCGCCATCGTCGGCCTGCTCTTCTTCGTCGCCACCGCAGTGCTCGGCGCGTCCCGACGACGATGACGACCCTGCTGGTCGACGTCGCCAACACCGTGGGCGCCCGGCCCGACGGCTGGTGGCGCGACCGGGCCGGCGCCACCGCCCGGCTGCTGGAGCAGCTCGCCGCGCTGCCCGGCCGGGAGCTGGCCGGGCCCGACGGCGAGCCGGTACCGGTGACCGCACTGGTCGCGGTGGTCGAGGGACAGGCCCGGGACGTCGCGGCCCCGGCCGGCCTACGGGTGGTCCGGGCGGCCGGCAGCGGCGACGACGCGCTGGCCGCGACCGCCGCCGACCTCGCCGACGGCGACGACGACCTGCTGGTGGTCACCGCCGACCGCGGGCTGCGCGACCGGCTCCCCGCCGTCGCCCGGATCGCCGGGCCCGGCTGGCTGCTGGCCGCGGCCGACCGAGCGGCCGACCCGGCCGAGGGCTGAGCCACCCGCACGGCGGAGGCGGATCCCCCGAGCGGGGGAGCCGGTGGTCGAGCGCGCTCACGACGCTGGACGGCGACCCCGGGACCCACCCGGGCCGCTGATCCGGAGGTCCACCGTGACCCTCGACCCTGCCGCCGCGCCAGCCCATGCTGTCGGCCACAGCACGCCCACCGTCCGCCGGCTGCTGGCCGCCGGCGTCGGTTGGAGCGTGCTGCACGCGCTGCTGGCCCCGCGCTGGCTGCTGGACCCGGGCAGCTGGCCCGGACTGGACGCCGACGAGCGGTACGGCGTGCTCTCCCTGCTCGACCGCACGTCCACGGCGTGGACCCTGCTGGCGCTCTCCGGCGCCGGCCTGCTCCTCGTCCTGCTGACCCGCCGGCGGGGCGGATCACCCCTGCTGGTGGCCGCCATGGCGGTGCAGGCTGCGCTCCTCGGCGTGCTCGCCGCTGACCTCGGCTCGCTGGTGCTGCTGGGCTATCTGGCCGCGATCGTCGGCCCGGCCACCTTCCTGGTGGTCTTCACCGTCGGGGCGGCGCGGGACCGGCGCACCCGGCCGTGGCTGATCGGGGTGGCTGCGGTGGTCGCCGCCGGGATGGCCGCCGGGCTGCTGCGGCCGGGCACGGTGACCGACCTCGCCGGCGAGCTGGGCTCCGGTTTCGCCGAGCACGCGATGCCGCACCTGCACCTGGCGCTGCTGCTGGCCGGCGCCATGATCTGGGGCACCACCGCGATGCTGCTGCGACGGTCGGCGACCGGCCGGTGCGCGGTCTGCGGGCGCCCCGGTGCCGCGTGGACCCGGCCCGAGGCGGCCCGGCGCTGGGGGACCGTGGCCACCTGGATCGCCGTGGCCGGTCCGCTGCCGTACGCCCTGCTGCGGATGACCTGGCTGACCCCGTGGCCGCTGGGCATGCCCACCGATGCGGTGCTGGAGCCGCAGATGCGGTTGTTCGGGCTGGGACTCGGCTTCGCCGCGCTCGGCGGGGCGGTGCTCACGCTCGGGCTCATCCGGCCGTGGGGTGAGGTCTGGCCGCGGTGGGTGCCCGGGCTGCACGGCCGGGCGGTGCCGGTGCGGGTCCCCGTGCTGGCCGGCGGGCTGGTCGCCGTGGCCCTGCTGGCAGCCAGCCCGGCGTTCCTGGCGATGGCGGTGGAGCGGCTGCTGGCCGGCGACCTGGGCGACGCCGCTCTCGTCCTGGTCTTCCCGACGCTCCCCTGGGGACTGGCGCTGGCCGCGGCGGTGACCGGCTACGCGTTCCGGCGCCGGGGCACGTGCGCCACCTGCGGGCAGGGCGAGCCGGCGCTGTCGGTGCGCGACTGACCGGGGCCCCCGACGCCCGCGCCGATCGGGTGGCGCGGGCGTCGTCCGGGTCTTGTCCGGCTGGAGAGGATGGCCTCGTGGCTCGACAGGTGGCTCGAGAGGTGACGCGGCGGACGGCGGCCCCGGCGGTGCGCCGCTCGCTGCACCGCTGGCTCTACCTGCTGCTGGGCGGGGCCATCGGGGTGGCGGTCGGGATCGTGCTGGCCTGGCCGGTGCAGGTGATCGCCACGTCCGGCCTGCCGCCGGTGCTGATCGGGGTGCTCGTGGTGCTGCTGGTGGCTGCGCCGGTCGTGGCGGTCGGCGCGCTCGCCGAGGTCCGGCCGGTGGAGGCGGTCGCGGTCGGTGGGCTGCTGGCCCGTGAGTTCACCGACCGCCCCGGGCCGTCGACCAGCGCGCCGCAGCGGGCCCGCACCGCGCTGCTGCTGGCCCTGCACGTGCTGGCCGGCACGGTCGTCGGTGCCCTGCTGGTCATCGGTGTGCCGTCCGCGGTGGTGCTGGTGGCCGTGCCGGGCGGCGCGGGGGCGGAGGACCTGCTGGGGATGGCCGTGCCCGCTGGATGGCCGGTCCGGGTCGGGCTGGCCGCCGGCCTGCTGCTGCTCGTCGTGGCCGGCGGGGAGCTCCTCGGCCGGGGCCTGGCCGCGGTCGCCCCCCGGCTGCTGGCCGGCTCCACGGCCGAGCGGCTGGCTGCGGCCGAGGCCTCGGTGTCGGTGCTGACCGGCCGGGACCGGCTGGCCCGCGAGCTGCACGACAGCGTCGGGCACGCGCTGAGCCTGGCCAGCGTGCAGGCCGGCGCCGCCCGCCGGTTGCTCACCCGCGACCCGGTGGCCGCAGAGGAGGCCATCCGGGCGACGGAGGACGCCACGCGGCGGGCACTGGTCGACCTGGACCACGTGCTCGGCCTGCTGCGGGCGGAGGAACAGGCCGCCGCCGACGTCGCCCCGGCCCCGGACCTGCGCGACCTGGCCGAGCTGGTCGGCACCGCCCGGGCTGCCGGTGCAGTGGTCTCGGTGGAGGTCCGTGGCGCGGTCGAGAGCCTGCCGGCGCTGGTCTCCCGGGAGGCCTACCGGATCGTGCAAGAGGGGCTGACCAACGTGCTGCGGTACGCCCCGGGCACTGCCTGCCGGCTGGTGGTCGACGCCGCCGGTGACGACCTGGCGCTGACGCTGGCCAACACCGGGCCCGGCGCGGCTGCCGCCGGGTCCGGCGGTGGGCGCGGGCTGCGCGGCGTGCGGGAGCGGGTGCGCGACCTCCGGGGCGAGGTGCGGGCCGGCGTCGCCGAGGACGGCCGGTGGCAGCTCGCCGTCCGGCTGCCGGTGCACGCCCGGAGCGCGGTCCGGTGACCGTCCGGGTGGCGCTGGTCGACGACGAGCCGATGATCCGTCGCGGCCTGGCCGCCGTGATCGGTGCGGAGCCGGACCTGTCGGTGGTCGGGGAGGCCGGGGACGGCGCCGACGTGCTGGACCTCGTCGGCCGCACCTCGCCGGACGTCGTCCTGATGGACGTGCGGATGCCCCGGCTGGACGGGATCGCCGCCACCCGGGCACTGGTGCGGGCCGGCTCGCCCGCCCGGGTGCTCGTGCTCACGACCTTCTCCAACGACGACCACGTCTTCGACGCACTGGCCGCTGGCGCCGACGGGTTCCTGCTCAAGCGGTCGACGCCGGAGGAGCTGCTGCACGGCATCCGGACGGTGGCCCGCGGGGAGTCCTTGCTGTTCCCCGACGCCGTCCGGGAACTGGCCCGCCGGCACGTGCGCGCCGCCGACCCGGTCGCTGCGCCGGGGCTGGCGCGGCTGACGGAGCGGGAACGCCAGGTGCTCGGGCTGATGGCCCAGGGGCTGAGCAACGCCGAGATCGCCGGAGAGCTGTTCCTCGGCGTGGAGACGGTGCGCACCCACGTCGCCGCGGTGCTCGCCAAGACCGGGGCCCGGGACCGGACGCAGGCCGTGGTGCTGGCCTACCGCTCGGGCTTCGTCCCCGGCTGAGCTCCCGGGCGGACAGGGTGCAGGCTGCCTCCATGACCTCGCCCCTCAGCCCGCCCGCCGCGGTGCGCGCCGCCTCGGACCTGGCCGCCACCGCGCTGGCCGCCGTCCGCCCCGAGCAGCTCACCGCGCCCACGCCGTGCGGCGACTACGACGTCCGCGCGCTGGTCGACCACCTGGCCTGGGCCGCCCTGCTGTCCCAGCGGTCGGCGACCGGCATGCCGCTGGAGCAGGACGGGAGCAGCCTGCGGCCGGCGCCGTTCCTGGACGGCGTGCCGGTGGAGCAGTGGGCCGCTGCCGTCCCCGTCGAGCTGGACACCGCGGCCGACGCCTGGGCCGACCGCGCCGCCTGGGAGGGCGAGACGCTGCTCGGCACCACGCCGATGCCCGCCGGGGTGGTCGGCCCGCTGATGCTCGCCGAGTTCGCCGTGCACGGCTGGGACCTGGCCCGGGCGATCGGCGCCGGCTACGACGTCCCGGCCGGGCTGGGGGAGGCGGTGCTGGCGGCGGTCGAGCCGTTGGCGCCGATGGGCCGGGACGGCGGCTGGTACGGGGCCGCGGTGCCCGTGCCGGCCGACGCCCCCGCCTTCGACCGGGCGCTCGGGCTCGCCGGCCGGGACCCCGGCTGGCGGGCCTGACCGGTCAGTCGAGCATCGTGACCACGCGCAGCCGGGTCGAGCGCCGGCGGCCGGGCAGGCAGGCGGACAGCGCGAGGACGACGGCCACGCCGTCCTCGATCAGCGCGGCCTGCCAGTCCGGCATCAGGTCGGCTGCCCAGCGCCGCCAGGCCAGGCCGCCGAAGGAGCCGGCCGCGGCACCGGCGGCGCCGGCCAGCACCGGCAGCGCGGCGTTCTGCCCCTGGCGTCGGGCGAGGAGCCCGGCGCCGCCGGCCCCGCTGGCCAGGCGCGAGGGGAGGACGGCGGGGCTGGTCCGCGCCGGGATGCCCGGCTGCTTGTCGGCGTACACCTCGCCGCCCACCGAGAGCAGGGAGCCCAGCTTCTTGACGACGCCGGTGTCGGCGGCGGTGAGCGTCGGCGCGGCGAGCCCGAGGGAGCTGCGGCACCCGGCCGCCGTGCCGAGCAGCAGCGAGCGGGCGACCAGCCCGGCCGAGGCGCGCTGCTTGACCAGGACCCGCTCCTCCCGCGTCGGCAGCGCGGAGACGACCGCCTGCACGGCCGCACCGTAGGCGAGGTGGGGCACCGCGTCGGCCGCCCAGTCCGATGACGTCCAGGTGCGCGGATCGGTCACGCCCAGCGCCGCCGTCGGCCCGTCGGTGGCCGCCATCGACGCGGCACCGACGACGACCGCACCGACCGGCCCAGGCATCCGCACCCCGCCGGCGCGGGCGAGGCTGGCCAGCAGGCCGACGCCCAGACCGTTGCCGATCCCCAGGAGCGCACCGAGCCCGGTGGTCCGGGCCTGCCGCTCCGCACCCCTGCCCGGCACCTCCACGCCGGCGGCGTCGGCGAGCGCGGCGGCGGTCCGGTCCGGCACGGTGCTGGCTGGACGGCCGCGGCGCAGCATGTCGGCGTAGGTGACGGCGTTGAGGGCGGTGGTGCCGGCGGCGCCGGCGAGCAGCCCACGAGCGAAGGTCCCGGTCATGCCCTGACCCTCGTTCTCCTGCGCCGCTCCGGCAACCGCAGGGGCGGCCGGGACGTGGGGTGCGACACCGTGGGCGCTCTCACGCCGGGTGGACCCCGGATGGACACGCATTGCGCACGTCCGAGTGGCACCGTAGGAGACAGCGCCCGAGGTCGTGTGCTCCCCGACCCCCGCCAGCCGTTCCGCGGTGCTGCGCGTCCACTCCCTGAAGGTCTCCCATGGTCATCTCTGTGCCCTCCCGTGCCCCGGGGCTGCTCCGTTCGGTGCTCGCCCGGGCCGTCCCCTCGTCCACCCCGCCCTCGCTGCGCCGGCTGCGGGTGGCCGTCGCCGTCCTCTTCGGTCTCGACGGCTTCGTCTTCGGCAGCTGGGCCGCCCGGGTGCCCGATGTCAGCGCCGCCACGGGCGCCGGCCACACCGCCCTGGGTGTCGCGCTGCTGTGCCTGTCGCTCGGCGCGCTCGCCTGCATGCAGGTCACCGGTGCGCTGTGCACCCGGTTCGGCACCGGGCGGGTGGCGGCGCTGGCCGGCGTCGCCGCCAGCCTCAGCGCCGTCCTGCCCGGGCTGGCCGGCACCCTCCCGGCACTGTGCGCCGGGCTGTTCCTGTTCGGCGCCGTCACCGGTGCGGTGAACGTCGCCGCCAACAGCGTCGGAGTGCAGGTCGAGGCGCGCGCCGGGCGGCCGTTGCTGTCCGGGCTGCACGCCGCGTTCAGCGGTGGCGGTCTGGTCGGTGCCCTCGTCGGCGGACTGGCCTCGGCCGTGATGGGGGTCGCCCCGCACCTGGCCGGCGTGGCGATCGTCGGCCTCGTCGCGATGGCCTGGGCCGGGCCGGTGCTCGTCCGCGGCGACCGCCCGGAACCGGCGGCCGACCTGCGGGCGCCGGCCGCCGAGGGCACGCGCAGCGCCCGTCCCACCGGCGTCCTGGTGCTGCTCGGTGCGGTGGCCGGGGCGACCGCCTACGGCGAGGGCGCGCTCAGCGACTGGGGTGCGCTCCACCTGCGCGAGCAGCTGGCCGCCGCTCCCGCCCTGGCAGCCGCCGGGTACGCCGGCTTCTCCTCGGCGATGGCCGCCGGTCGGCTGGCCGGTGGTCGGCTGGTGCTCGCCCTGGGCGAGCGGCGACTGCTCGTCGGCGGCTCGTTGCTGGCCGCGGCCGGCGCGCTGGCCGCGGTGACGACGACGTCGCTGCCGGTCGCCCTGGCCGGTTTCGTGCTCGTCGGGCTCGGGCTGGCCAACGTCTTCCCGCTGGCGATCGCCCGGGCCGGTGCACTCGGCGGGCCCTCGGGCGTCGCGCTGTCCACCACGGTCGGGTACACCGGCCTGCTCGGTGGCCCGCCGGTGATCGGCTTCCTCGCCGAGCACGCCGGGCTGCCCGCCGCGCTGGGCACGGTGGCCCTGATGGCGGTGCTGGCCGCGGTGCTGGTGCTCGGCATCGAGGGCGAGCAGGTGCGGCGCCCACCGCTGCCCCGGCGCGGCTGGACGCAGCCGGTGCTCTTCGGTCGGCGCCCGGTGGCGGTCGTGCTGCGCCCGGTCGGTGTGGTGCTGCGCCCCGCCGCCACCCGCGCGCACGTCGGCGCCTGCAGCTACGTGCGCGACCTGCAGCTGCTCGAGCTCGGCTGACCGGCGTCTTGTGAACAACGTGTTCCGGGACGTCGCACCCCGTTGACCGGCGGGTGCGAGGGGAACACGCTGGCCCCCGCCTGATCCCAGGGGCCACGAGTCGGAGGACCGCAGATGACCGTCGAACCCGCACCCGCCCGAGCAGCACACGGACCGGGGCGGGGGGTCGAGGCGGAGACGGTCGACGCCGGCTACCTGGAGAAGCGGCAGCTCCGTGGGGGGACCGCCGGCTGGGTGCTGCTCGCCGGGCTCGGCGTCGCCGCGGTCATCTCCGGTGACTACGCCGGCTGGAACTTCGGGTTGGAGCAGGGCGGGTTCGGCGGGCTGCTGATCGCCGTCGTCCTGATGGCGGTCATGTACTCGGCGATGGTCTTCGGCCTGGCCGAGCTGGGCTCCGCCCTGCCGACCGCCGGCGGCGGCTACACCTTCGCCCGCCGGGCGCTGGGGCCCTGGGGTGGTTACGCGACCGGCGTTGCGGTGCTGATCGAGTACGCGATCGCCCCGGCGGCGATCGCCACCTTCATCGGTGCCTACGTCGAGTCGCTCGGGCTGTTCGGCATCACCGACGGCTGGTGGGTGTACCTCGTTGCCTACGGTCTGTTCATCGGCATCCACCTGCTGGGCGTCGGTGAGGCGCTGAAGGTGATGCTGGTGATCGCCGCGGTCGCCGTGGCCGGGCTGGTGCTCTACCTGGTCGGGGCGGTCCCGGCCTTCGACGCGGCCAACCTGACCGACATCGCGCCCACCGACGCCGCCGGCGCCTCGGAGTTCCTGCCGTTCGGGCTGATGGGCATCTGGGCGGCGTTCCCCTTCGCCATCTGGTTCTTCCTGGCGGTGGAGTGCGTGCCGCTGGCCTCGGAGGAGGCCCGCGACCCGGCCCGCTCCCTGCCCCGGGGCATCGTCGCCGCGATGGGCCTGCTGCTGGTGCTGGCGGTGCTGATGCTGGTGTTCACCGCCGGTGCCGGGGGCGCGGAGGCGATGTCGACGAGTGGTAACCCCCCGGTGGAGGCGCTCGAGGTCGCCGGGGCCGCCAGTGGGCTCACCACGGTGATCAACTACGCCGGGCTGGTCGGCCTGGTCGCCAGCTTCTTCTCGATCATCTACGCCTACTCCCGGCAGACCTTCGCGCTCTCCCGCGCCGGCTACCTGCCCCGGGCCCTGTCGGTGACCAACTCCCGCAAGGCGCCGGTGCTGGCCCTGCTGGTCCCCGGTGCCATCGGCTTCGCGCTCTCGCTGACCGGGCAGGGCGCGATGCTGCTCAACATGGCCGTCTTCGGGGCGACGGTCTCCTACGTGCTGATGATGGTCAGCCACATCGTGCTGCGCCGGCGGGAGCCGGACCTGCCCCGGCCCTACCGGACACCCGGCGGGACGGTCACCACCGGCGTGGCCCTGGTGCTCGCGGCGGCCGCCGTGCTCGCGACCTTCCTGGTCGACCCCGTCGCCGCGGCCTGGACGCTGGTCGCCTACGCCGTCTTCATCGGCTACTTCGCCCTCTACAGCCGCCACCACCTGGTCGCCTCCGCGCCGGAGGAGGAGTTCGCGCTGCTGGCCGCCGCCGAGGAGGACGTGCGATGACGGTCCGCCGGACGACGCTGGGCGGGCACACCCACGAGTTCCGCTCGCTGACCGACGTGCTGGCGAAGGCGACGCCGGCCCGCTCCGGCGACGTGCTCGCCGGGGTCGCCGCGGAGTCGCAGGCCCAGCGGGTCGCCGCGCAGCACGTGCTCGCCGACGTCCCGCTGGCCACCTTCCTCACCGAACCGGTGGTCGGCTACGACGAGGACGACGTCACCCGGCTGATCCTGGACACCCACGACCCGGCTGCCTTCGCCCCGGTCTCCGCACTGACGGTGGGGGAGTTCCGCGACTGGCTGCTGGCCCGCGCCGCCGAGCGGGACGAGGCGGCGATCTCCGGCCTGGCCCGCGGGCTCACCCCGGAGATGGCCGCCGCCGTCTCCAAGGTGATGCGCAACGCCGACCTGGTCGCGGTCGCCCGCCGGACCCGGGTGGTCACCGGCCTGCGCAGCACGCTCGGGCTGCCCGGCCGGCTGGCGTCCCGGCTGCAGCCCAACCACCCCACCGACGACGCCGTCGGGGTGACCGCGGCAATCCTGGACGGGCTGCTGCACGGCAGCGGCGACGCCGTCATCGGGATCAACCCGGCCACCGACTCCCCGGCGCAGACGATCGCGCTGCTGGAGCTGGTCGACGCGGTGATCAGCCGGTACGAGATCCCCACCCAGTCCTGCGTGCTGGCGCACGTGACCACGACGCTGCGGGCGCTGGAGGCAGGTGCGCCGGTCGACCTGGTCTTCCAGTCCGTCGCCGGCACCCAGGCCGGCAACCGCGGCTTCGGCGTCACCCTCGACCTGCTCGCCGAGGCGCGCGCCGGTGCGCTGGAGCTGGGCCGCGGGACGGTGGGGGCCAACGTCACCTACTTCGAGACCGGGCAGGGTTCGGCGCTGTCGGCCGACGCGCACCACGGCGTCGACGGCCCGGTCGACCAGCAGACGCTGGAGTGCCGCGCCTACGCCGTCGCCCGGCACTTCGACCCGCTGCTGGTGAACACCGTCGTCGGGTTCATCGGGCCGGAGTACCTCTACGACGGCAAGCAGGTGGTCCGGGCCGGGCTGGAGGACCACTTCTGCGGCAAGCTGCTGGGCCTGCCGATGGGCGTGGACGTCTGCTATACGAACCACACCGACGTCGACGGCGACGACACCGACACCCTGACGCTGCTGCTCGGCGCGGCGGGCTGCTCGTTCGTCATCGCCGTCCCCGGCTCGGACGACGTGATGCTGCACTACCAGTCGCTGTCGTTCACCGACGTCCTCACCGCCCGCTCGGTGCTGGACCTGCGGCCGGCGCCGGAGTTCGAGGCGTGGCTGGCGATGATGGACCTGCTCGACGACGCCGGCCACGTGCGCGAGCTGACCCCCGAGGCGCCCGCGGCCCGCGCCCGGGTGGCGTCCCGCAACACCGCCCACGGGTCCGGCTCCCCACCACAATGGCCATTTTGGTGGTCGGGGGTGGTCATGGGCGGGCGGCGGCGAGCAGCTGTCTCTTATACCCATT
>NZ_JAAKGN010000140.1:0-13370 GCF_011039295.1 Modestobacter sp. KNN46-3
CATCTCGCATCTCCTGCGGGGAAGACAGGATCAGACGAGCGCAACGGTCCACCCGCTCAGGACCCCAGCGAGGAACGTCGGCCGGTGTGTCGCGAACCGAGGCCAAGGTTGGCAGCCGCGGCACTAGCTCGCGGGCCGCGTGCAGCGTCCAGTTGGGGTTGTCCAGCAGCTCCCGGGCGAGCGCGATGAGGTCGACGTCGCCCTGCTCGAGGGCGCGGTCGACCAGCCTGGGATCCCCACAGCAGGCCGACACCGATCGTAGCGATGCCGGCGCCCTTTTTCACCTCCGCGGCGAGGGGCAGCTGATACCCCTGTTCGAGGGTCATGCCCTGCGGGCGTTCGCGTCCGGCGATGCCGCCGCTGAGCAGGCGATCGCGTCGACGCCCAGGTCCTTCAGGCGCCGCGCCAGGTGGATCGTGTCATCGACCTGCCAGCCGTCCGGATGCCAGTCGGTCACCGACAGACGAAAGACCAACGGATACTCGTCGGGCCAGACCTCGCGGATCGCCGCGGCGACCTCGGCCGCCAGCCGGCCTCGTCCCTCGAGGTCTCCCCCGTAGCCGTCGCGGCGTCGGTTCGAAAGCGGGGAGTAGAACTGATGGAGAAGAAGGCCGTGCGCGGCGTACACCTCGATCACCCGGAAACCCGCCTCGCGGGCCCGCTCAGCGGCGGCGCGGAACGCCCCGATGACTTCCCTGATGTCCTCGGCGCTCATCTCGGCCGGCGTGGGGCCAGCCCTCGGCGTACGGGAGCCCGCTCGGGCCCACAGCGGGCCACGGCTGCTCGCCGCGCTGGGCGATGTCCTCCTCATCGACCGGTGTCTCTCCGTGCCACGGTCGGCGCTCGCTGGCCTTGCGCCCCGCGTGCCCGAGCTGGATTCCGCCACCGCGCCCTCTCGCTGGAGGAAGCGGGTGACCGCCGCGAGACCGTCAACGTGGGCGTCCGACCAGATCACGAGGTCGCCGTGCGTACGCCGGCCGCGCTCCTGGACCGCGGTCGCCTCGGTGAACACCAGGCCGGCGCCGCCGAGGGCGAATCGACCGAGGTGGACCAGATGCCAGTCGTTCGCGACCCCGTCCTGCGCGCGGTACTGGCTCATCGGCGAGACCACAACGCGGTTCCTGAGCGGCACACCGCGCAGCGTGAACGGCGCGAACAGCGTCATCGTGGGACTCCTCTCGATCCTGAGTCTTGGTCCCAGCCGCGGCCAGGATATGGGGCTGTTCGCGGTTGAGGAGGCGGCGTTCTCGCGCGGATGCGCGCTGCCGGTCCTGGACCTCTGACGTCGAGGCCGCAACCCCCGCCACTCACACCGCCACCTACTAGACAAGCTTTGAAGCCGCCTCAGGGCGACTCGCAGACGACGCCGTGACAGAACTTCACGTCGGTGTCCACACCCCTGGTCGCTCCTACAACCCGCTTCAGCCGGCACGCTCATCGGGGTAGGAGGCGGCGAGTAGTGCGAGAGGCCGACTCCTCCATCCATAGCGGGCAGGCATCCTGGGGCCCCGACGGCCGTGCCCGCTGCGTGCCCGTAGTACGGGCACGCAGCGGCTATCGACGGTAGCCAGCGGTCTCAGCGACTTCGGTCTTGACCTGCCAAAACTTTGATTGGCATTGGTTCGCGGAGCCCCTGTACCAGGCTTGAAAACCTCCGTCGCTGGCGCTCCTTCGTCGCTATGCTCGCCGCCGAGACTCGGCGAGCGCGGCTCCCGAACGCCGGCCGGATGAGGCTCAAGACGGGAACTGCGGATCGCTTGTCTCAGGGCCGCGACGACCTCCTGCTCTGCCCGACCGGCGAACGCTCGCTCGACCTCCCTCGAGGGCGCGATCGTGATACTCCATGGCCCTGCCGCGCGGCTGTCGGTCGAGGTCACCGTGGAAGGTGCCCATGCTCCGACGCTATCGCCTCGACTTGGACCGACGGGCGACGCCCGAGAAGATCCGCCGGCGGATGGTGTGACCGAATCTCGGTTACGGCGCGGATCATGCCTGCAGACGAGGGTCTCACCTGCGCGGATGAGTCCCTCCGCGTGAACTATCCATGACCTACGGGGTGGAAAACAAGGGGTCATAGGGGGCTGATACGGGTCATCCAGACGGTCACCAAGTAGTCCATTGGATGCCTGGACAGGCGCCTTGAGCTGCGGCTTTACGTGGAGCGGGTGACGAGAATCGAACTCGCACTGTCAGCTTGGGAAGCTGATGTTCTACCATTGAACTACACCCGCGACAGGTCAGTGACCTGTCGGAGAGCTTAGCAAGGCAGTCGCCCCCGACCGGAACCCGGTCGGGGGCGACTGTGTCTCAGCGGCTCAGAGCAGCACGCCTCGGCAGCTGGTGCTGCAGTCCAGCGACCAGAACGAGCTGCCCAGCCGGCCGAAGGCCGCCGAGCGCACCAGCCGCTCGCCGTTCGGCCCGACCGCGGTGACCAGGGACGAGCCGCCGCCCGTGCCCGGCGTGCTGCCGGAGTCCGGCGTCGACCCGTCGTCTGTGCCCGGCGTCGAGCCGCCGCTCGCCGGGTCCTCGACGTAGGTGAGGCCGTCGGTCAGCACCGAGGACTCGGTGCCGGACGGACCGAAGACGAAGACGTCGTACACCCCGGCCACCAGCTCCGGTGCGGTGAAGACGACCGACGTGCTGTCGGAGCTGACGACGGTGGCCTCCCGGGTGCCCCCGATCCGCACCCGTGCGCCGTCGGGGACGTTGGTCCCGGTGACCGTGACCCGGGTCCCGCCGGCGGTGCTGACGACCGCCGGGGAGATGCTGGTCAGGCCGAACGGCCCGACCTCCGGGTAGGTGACGACGGACGGCGGCGGGGTGCTGTCGCCCGGCGCGGGGTCCGTGGTCCCAGGACCCGTGGTCCCGGAGTCGGTCGTCCCAGGGTCGGTGGTGCCCGGGTCCGTCGTCCCGGGGCCGCTCGTGCCCGGGTCCGTCGTGCCGGGGTCGGTCGTGCCGGGGTCGGTCGTGCCGGGGTCGGTGGTGCCCGGGTCCGTCGTCCCGGAATCGGTGGTGCCCGGGTCGGTGGTGCCCGGGTCGGTGGTGCCGGGGTCGGTGGTGCCGGGGTCGGTCGTGCCCGGGTCCGTGGTGCCGGGGTCGGTCGTGCCGGGGCCGGTGGTGCCCGGGTCGCTGGTGCCCTGGTCGGTCGTGCCGGGGGTGCTGCCTTCCGTGCCGGGGTCCGTCGTACCGGGCTCGGTGGTGCCCGGGCCCGTCGTGCCGGGGTCGGTGGTGCCCGGGTCCGTCCTACCGGGGTCGCTCCCCGGCGTCGTCCCGCCGTCCGGTGCGGGGGCCGAGGTGTCGCCGACCAGCAGCGGCGCGGCGAACGTGCCGCCGAACGGCTGACCGTCCACGAGCAGCTGCGCGCTCAGCGCGTAACGGCCGAGGGCGAGGTCGGCCGACGGGGCGAGCTCCAGGCCCTCCACGGTGGTCAGCGTGCCCAGCGGGACGGTGACCTGGCCGGCGTCGTCGGTGGTCAGCGTCGTCCCGGCGACCGTGACGGGCTCACCGGACAGGGCCCAGACCTCGCCGCCGTGCTCCATGCCCAGGCCGAGCACGATCTCGTAGGTCCCGGCCAGTTCCGGGCCGGTCGCCCGGACCCGCGGCGTCGCCGGGCCCGTCGGGGCCGTCATCGAGGTGAACTGGTAGCCGACGGAGGCCGCACCGGGGTCCAGCCGGCTGACGTTCAGCCGGCCGCCGGTGACCGACTTCCCGGTGAAGGCGGCGATCGGGTCGACGTCGGCCAGCAGCGCCGCCCGCAGCTCGGCGATGGTCGCGGTCGGCATGGTGGCCCGGTGGAGCGCCAGTGCGGCAGCCACCTGGGGCGCAGCGATCGACGTCCCGCTCACCAGCTGGTGGCCGCCGTCGTTGGAGGTGGTGACCACGAGCTCGCCGGGGGCGAAGAGGTCGACGGAGGTGGCGCCGTAGGCCGAGGAGGCGGCGACGGTGTCGGCGGCCGTCGAGTTGCCGACCGTGACGACGTTCGGCTCGGTCAGGCTGGCCGGGTAGACCAGCGAGGTGTCCCGGTCGGCGGCGTCGTTGCCCGCCGCGGCGACGACGAGCACGCCCTTGGCCTCGGCGTACGCGACGGCGGCGCGCAGGTTGTCCAGCGCCGACCCGGTCACCGGTCCGCCCCACGAGGCGTTGACGACGGCGGCGCCGTGGTCGGCGGCGTAGCGGATCGCCTGGGCGCCGAGGTTGACGTCGACGCCCTCGCCGGAGCCGATCACCAGCGGCATGAGGGTCACGTCGGGGGCGACGCCGGCCGAACCGACCCCGTTGTCCTTGCGGGCGCCGATGACGCCGGCGACCGACGTGCCGTGCCCGCCGCCGGCGCCGTTGTCGACGTCGGGGCTGTTGGTCGTGAAGTTCCAGCCGTGACAGTCGCCGGCCAGGCCGTTGCCGTCGACGTCGACCGAGCCGCAGGACTCGGCCGGGTTGGTCCACAGCGAGCCGGCCAGGTCCGGGTGGTCGGAGTCGAAGCCGGTGTCGACGACGGCGACGATGAGCCCGGCGCCGGTGGCGGCGTCCCAGCCGACCGAGCCGTCGATGTCGGCGTCGGCCACCACCGGGGACTGGCCGTAGGCGTTGGACCCGGTGTTCTCCAGGTGCCAGGCGTACGGCGCGTAGTACGGGTCCGAGGCGGTGCCGAACACGGGCACCGAGGGGGAGAGCTCCACCGCGGCGACGCCGGGCAGGGCGCGCAACTGAGGCAGGGTGGGGCCGTCGACGGCGACCAGGGCGGTGCCGTCGAAGAGCCGCTGCGCGGAGCCGACGCCGTCCTGCTGGTCCAGTCCGGCCAGGAACTCCGGCGTTGCGTCCCCCGCTGCTGCGGTGACCATGTACCGGGTCAGCCCGTCCCCGGGGCCGAAGCCCTCCGCCACGGGGAGCGTCGTCGGGCCGACCAGCGCGTCCACGGCTGCGGCACCGCCGAAGCCGGTCAGCGCAGCGGCGACGACGGCGACCACGCGCACGCCCCGGCCGTGCGCGGGCAGCCGACTGCCCTGGTGGCCCACGAGATCCATCCGGTCCTCCTCCGAGGTGCACCCCATGCCGTCACGGCGGTGCTCGGAAGAGGGGCATCGGCCCGGCGGGTCCCCCGCTGGAGCGGCCCGGTCGCCGCTCCCCCCATCGGGTGACCCCGGACCTCAGCCCCGCATCTCGCCCAGGAAGCCGGTCATCTCCGACCGCAGCTTCTCCGCCATCTGGGACAGCCCGGTGGTGTCGCTGCCGGCCGGCCCCAGCGACGCGGAACCGTCGACCGCTGCGGCGATCCCGTCGACCAGCCCGTTCATCTCCGTCACGGTGTTCCCGACGTTGCCCATCACGGTCGCGACGTCGTCGCACGCCGCGCGCACCGACTCCACCTGGGTGGTCACCCGCTCGGTGGCCCGGGCGGTCTGGTCGGCGAGGTCCTTGACCTCGGAGGCGACGACGGCGAAGCCCTTGCCCGCCTCGCCGGCGCGGGCCGCCTCGATGGTGGCGTTGAGCGCGAGCAGCCGGGTCTGGTCGGCCACCGTCTCGATGAGCGCGATGACCTGCTGGATCTCGGTCGAGGAGCGGCCCAGCGAGGTGATCGAGTCGCGGGCGCGCTCCACCTCGGTGCTCGCGGCGGTGGCTGCCCCGGTGAGCCCGGCGGCGGAGGCGCTGAGCTCGGTGGCCGCGGTCGCCACGCCCTCGCTCATCGCCAGCACCACGGACTCGAACTCGTCGGCCAGCCGCAGCCGGGAGTCCGGGCCTCCACCACCCGATCGGCACTGCACCGCATCGCGTCCCGGGCGGCGTTGATGTCCGACGCGCTCTGCCGGTAGGCGCCGGGCAGGCCGGTGAGCAGCACCTGCCGGTGGAAATGGCCCTCGGCCGCCGAGGTCAGCGCGGCGCTGGACTCCCGGATGAAGGCATCGCAGACGTCGAGCGCGCGGTTGACGCTGTGCTGCAGCGCGACCAGCTCGGGGACGCCGTCGGACCCGGGGACCGGGCGGCTGCGCGCCTCGAGGTCGCCCCGGGCTGCGGCATCGCAGGCCTCGGTCAGCTGCTGGACGAAGGCCCGGTAGACGGCCAGCTGGGCCGCGTCGGTGGAGGAGGGACGCCGTGGCACCTCAGTCGCCCTGTCGTGTCTCGCGTACATCGGCAGCTGTGCGCCGCTGTCGACCCGGGGCGGCCGGAACGGGACGAAGGTCCCGAGCACCGCTGTCCCTAGACTCCGCGCCATGCTGCTGTCCGACCGCGACATCCGAGCGGCCCTGGCGACCGGCCGGCTCGGGATCGAGCCCTACGAGCCGGCGATGGTGCAGCCCTCGAGCATCGACGTCCGGCTCGACCGGTTCTTCCGGGTCTTCAACAACGCCCGGTACACCCACATCGACCCGGCCGAGCAGCAGGACGACCTGACCACCCTGGTCGAGCCCACCGGTGACGATGCCTTCGTGCTGCACCCGGGTGAGTTCGTGCTCGGGTCGACGCTGGAGGTCGTCCGCATCCCCGACGACCTCGCCGCCCGGCTGGAGGGGAAGTCCTCCCTGGGGCGGCTCGGGCTGCTCACCCACTCGACGGCGGGGTTCGTCGACCCGGGGTTCAACGGGCACATCACGCTGGAGCTGTCCAACGTGGCGAACCTGCCGATCACGCTGTGGCCGGGTATGAAGATCGGCCAGCTGTGCCTGTTCCAGCTGAGCTCGGCCGCCGAGCACCCCTACGGCTCGGCGGTCTACGGCTCGCGCTACCAGGACCAGCGCGGGCCGACGCCGTCCCGGTCGTTCCGCAACTTCAACCGGGCCGAGACCCGCCGCGCCGACCCGGCCTGACGGTCCCGCGGTGGCGGGTGACCGCCCACTCGGTGAACGGTCGGGCGTGGCTGGATGACGGACCGCCTTCCGGGGTAGGCCTGTCCCATGGACCCCCGGGACACCGCTGTTCTCCTGCCCCAGCCGTCGGGCAACCACATCGTGGACGGTTCCTTCGACTGCGCCGAGGAGTCGGCTCACTACGCGTTCTCGGTGCAGCTCCTGCTGACCCAGTACGCGACGTTGGTGCCCTGGCAGACCGAGGGTGTCGCGGAGCTCGGCAGCGGTGACGCACGGGCCATCGCCCACGTCGTCCGGGCGGTGCCCGGCTTGCAGGTGCACGGCACCGACATCAGCGCGACGTCGGTCGAGCGGGCCCGGCAGACGATCAGCGGCCTCGGCGTGGCCGACCGCTACGCCGTCGAGCACGGTGACTTCTTCGCCTGGGCCGACTCCCCGAGCGGGCGGGACGTCTCCACGGTGATCGCGAACCCGCCCTACATCCCGGCACCGGATGCCGACATCCTGATGCCCGAGCTGTGGGGCGGCTGGTACGGCAACGACATGGTGCTCCGGCTGCTCAAGGCCGGTTTCGAGCACCTGTTGGTCGCGCTGCCCAGCTACTCCGACCCCGCCGGCACCCTGGCCACGGCCCGCGACCTCGGGTACCAGGTGGCCAACTTCCTGGCGATGGGCCTGGAGTTCGGTGCGTACAGCGGGGAGCCCAAGGTGCGCGAGCACATCGCCGAGCTCACCGCGGAGGGGCGCGGCTGGGCGGGCGAGGACTCCTACGTCGTCGCCGTCGCACTGCTCACCCGGTCACCGGAGCTGCGCCGGGACCGGTCCACCGAGCTGTTGCGCGCGTTGCAGCTGCCCGTCTGAGCTCAGCGCTCGGGGCGCGGGAGCAGGACCGGGGGTTCGGCGCCGGCGACCTCGGTCTCCGGGAAGTCCCCCGGGCGACCGGCCGGGCCGCCGAGCGCGGGCACTTCGTCGTCGACGTACCTCGGTCGGCAGATGCTCCAGCCGGTGGCCAGCAGCAACCCGACGCCGACGTAGACCAGCACGAACATGCCGGTGTAACCGCCGGTGAGGCCCCGCAGCAGGCCGACCAGCAGCGGACCCACCCCGGCCAGTGCGTACCCCCAGCCCTGGGCGACGGTGGAGAGGGCGCTCACCGACTCCGGGGTGCGCCCGCGCAGCCCGAAGAGGGCCAGGATCATCGCGAACGTGCCCATGCCCAGCCCGAGCAGGCAGACCCACAGCCAGGTCAGCGTGAGCGGTGCCAGCAGCAGGCCGGTCCAGCCGGCCAGGTAGCAGGCGACGAAGGCCAGCAGCATCGGCCGCTGCCAGGTCGGCCGGACCGTGCCGAGCGGGACGACGGCGTTGAGCGGGATCACGATCAGCGCGTTCAGCCCGACCAGGAACCCGGCTGCCTCCGCGGACATCCCCTGGTCGCGGAGGTACTGCGCCGTCCAGCCGACGATGACGTAGGCCTGCATCGCCTGCAGGCCGAAGAAGGCCGCCATCGTCCAGGCCAGCCGGCTGCGCCCGAGCGCGCGCAGCCGCACCGCGGCGTGCCCGCCCCGGGAGGCGCCCGGCCGGACCGGGACGGCGAGCCAGGGCAGCGCCGCGACCAGGGCGAACACCGCCCAGATGCCCAGTCCCCAGCGCCAGCCCTCGGCGCCGGCCGCCTCGGCGATCGGCGCGGTGGAGACGCTGGCGACCGCCCCGCCGATCGCCAGCGCCGTGCTGTAGGCGCCCACCAGCAGACCGGTCCGATCCGGGAACCACCGCTTGACCAGCCCGGGCAGCAGCACGTTGCCCAGCGCCCCGCCGACCATCGTGGCCACGGTGCCGAGCAGGAAGACCCACACGTTCGGCACCGACACCCGCAGCAGCAGTCCGATCGCCATGACCAGCAGGGCCGCGGCCAGCACGTGCCCGTCGCGATACCGGGCGGCCAGCGGCGGGCCCGCGAAGCCGATCAGCGCGAAGCAGATCAACGGCATGCTGGTGATCAGGCCGGCGAGGCCGGAGGAGATGCCGAGACCGCGCTCGATCTCCTCCAGCACCGGGCCGACGCTGTTCACCGCGGTGCGCAGGTTGAACCCGGTCAGCACGATCGCCGTCCCGACCAGGACCAGCCCCTGCCGGGAGGAGGTACGCGTCGGCGGTGGGGCGGCGGTGCGGGTCACGTCCGCTCATCCTCCTCCCCGAGCCGCCGTCGCCCGGGAGTCGGGTGCTCCTACCCGGTACCGGTGACCGTGACCGGCACCGCGGCCACCTGCTCGGTCGTGCCGTCGCCGGCCACCCGCAGCATCGCCAGGTCGTGGACGCCGTCACCGGCCGGGGCGGCCAGCCGCAGGGTCGGGCTCACGCACTGGGGCAGCCGGAACGCCGGCCCGGCGGCGGTCTGGGTGTAGCTGACGGTGGTGCCGGCGTCCCCGCGGACCGGTTCGCCGTCCAGGGTCATCACGTAGTCGACGTCCTCGGCCCCGGTCACCCGGAACCGCAGCGGCTGGCCGGCGGTGACGACGCTGCTGGCCACGGCGATCTGCGGGGCGTCGCAGTCGGCGGTGATCGGCACGTCCTCGGCGCCGCGGCCGCCGACGACGGCGAGCACCGACATCGCCACGATCGCGACGGCCAGCCAGGTCCAGTGGCGGCTGCGCCGGATCGTCGGGCGGTCGTCGGCCAGCGCGCGCTCGTCGTTGACGTCGCGGGCGTAGTGCATGCGCGTGCTGCGGGAGGCGGCGGCCCGTTCGGCCTCCCCGCGGCGACGACCGCCGCCGTACGGAGAGCTCATGGTGCCCAGTGTCCCTCCGGCTCGTCCCCCTGCACCGACGACTGTCCCCCCGCACGAGCGTTGGTGCGGGGGGACAGTCGCTGATCAGGTGACCTGATCACTGCTCGCGGCGGCGGCTCAGCTGTGCTGGGTGGCGGCGGAGCCGGTGCCGGCCGGGTCGTCGGGCTCGGTGCCCACGCCGGGGCCGGACTCCGTGCCCGGCGCACCCGCGGGGGCCATCGAGCGGAGCAGGATCTGGCTGACGTCCAGCACCTCGACGTGCGACTTCGCCTCGCCGGCCTGCTGCTTGCTGGTCACCGCGTCCGACAGCATGGTGATGCAGAACGGGCAGGCGGTGGAGATGACGTCCGGGTCCAGCTCGAGCGCCTCCTCGGTGCGCTCGACGTTGATCCGCTTGCCGATCTTCTCCTCCATCCACATCCGCGCGCCGCCGGCGCCGCAGCAGAAGCCGCGGTCCTTGCAGCGGTGCATCTCCTGGGTGGACAGGCCCTTCACGGAGTCGAGGATCTCCCGCGGGGGTGTGTAGACCTTGTTGTGCCGGCCCAGGAAGCACGGGTCGTGGTAGGTGACCTTGCGGTCGATCGGGGTGACCGGGGTCAGCCGCCCCTCCTCGACCAGCTGGCCGAGCAGCTGGGTGTGGTGGACGACGTCGTAGTCGCCGCCCAGCTGCGGGTACTCGCGGTTGATCGAGTTGAAGCAGTGCGGGCAGGTGGCGACGATCTTCCGCCGTCCGGCCGGGCGCTCCTCGAAGACGGCGTTGAGCGTCTCCACGTTCTCCTGCGCCAGCTGCTGGAAGAGGAACTCGTTGCCCATCCGGCGCGCTGGGTCACCCGAGCAGGTCTCCCCGTTGCCCAGGACGGCGAACTCCACGCCGGCGATGTGCAGCAGCTCGGCGACGGCCTTGGTGACCTTCTTGGCGCGGTCGTCGATGGCGCCGGCGCAGCCGACCCAGAACAGGTACTCGACGTCGTCGTCGATCGCGCCATCGACCTGCCGGACCTCGAAGTCCAGCTCCTTCATCCACTCCTCGCGGACGTTGCCGCCCACGCCCCACGGGTTCCCGCGGTTCTCCAGGTTGCGCATCATCACGCCGGCCTCGGAGGGGAAGGAGGACTCGATCAGCACCTGGTAGCGGCGCATGTCCATGATGTGGTCGACGTGCTCGATGTCGACCGGGCACTGCTCGACGCAGGCGCCGCAGTTGGTGCAGCTCCACAGCACGTCGGGGTCGATGACCCCGCCCTCCTCGAGGGTGCCGACCAGCGGGCGGTGCGCCTGGGCGTCGTTGGTGCCCTCGATCCGGGCGTAGCCGGACGCCCAGACCTGCTCGTCGCTGGGCTTGAGGGTGGAGTAGTCGGCGAAGTCGGGGGCGTTGTCCGACGCCTTCGTCGCGCCGGTCAGGTACGGGGCCTTGGCGTACAGGTGGTCCCGCAGGTCCATGATCACCATCTTCGGCGACAGGGGCTTGCCGGTGTTCCAGGCCGGGCACTGGCTCTGGCACCGCCCGCACTCGGTGCAGGTGGTGAAGTCCAGCATCCCCTTCCAGGTGAAGTCCTCGATCTTGCCGCGACCGAAGACGTCGTCCTCGCCGGGGTCCTCGAAGTCGATCGGCTTGCCGCCCGAGGTCATCGCCGGCAGCGGGCCCAGGGCCTGGCTGCCGTCGTCCTCACGCTTGAAGTAGATGTTGAAGAAGGCGCTGAACCGGTGCCACGCGACGCCCATGTTGAGCACCCGGGAGATGGTGATCAGCCAGCCCAGGCTCACCACGATCTTCACGAACGCGACGACCGACAGCAGGTCGGGGCTGGCCGGGACGACGTTCGCCAGCAGGCCGGAGACCGGGTGCGACCAGGCCGGCGCGTCGGTGAGGTCGGCGGCGACCTTGATCGCGCGGATCAGCAGGATGCAGATGCCGATGGTCAGGACGACGGCCTCGACGAAGTAGCCGCGCCCCTCGTTCGACCCGGCGAACCGGCTGGCCCGGCCCTGCCGGCGCGGGTGGTCGAGCTGGCGCCGGACGATCAGGTACAGGATGCCGAGCACCGTGGCCGCGCCGATCAGGTCGACGAAGAGGTTCCACAGCGCCCACTCGCCGATCAGCGGGAGGTGCCACTCCG
Source organism: Modestobacter sp. KNN46-3 (assembly GCF_011039295.1). Lineage (NCBI taxonomy): Bacteria > Bacillati > Actinomycetota > Actinomycetes > Geodermatophilales > Geodermatophilaceae > Modestobacter > Modestobacter sp. KNN46-3. Next base: position 11,703 of record NZ_JAAKGN010000140.1, read on the forward strand.
GGTTGAAGACCTCCCCGAACGCCTCGACGAGGGTGAGGAAGAGGCCGTAGAACCCGATGAAGACGAACCAGTGGGCGGCGCCGATGGCCGACCACTTGAGCATCCGGGTGTGCCCCAGCGACTCGACCGCCAACGTCTTCAGCCGCGGGCCGACCGGGCCGGAGCGGGTCGGGTCGGGCTGTCCGGTGCGGAAGATCCGCAGCATCGCGCGGACGGCCTTGGTGGCGTAGACCACCGAGACGACCAGCAGGATCACGGCCAGCGTGCCGAGGACGATCTGCAACGGGCCCATGAGCTCCCTCTCGTGCGTGCGCGGGCGTCGTCGCCCACCCGGCACGGACACTAACCGGGCGCCCACAGGCTACCCGCGGGTAACCCCCAACCCCGCCCACGCCGGCGCCGCCGCGGCGCCCTGCCGGCCGAGCCCACCAGCTCTGGGATCAGGTCACCTGGTCACGTGGGCACCTACCGGGTGGCCGGCCGCGCGGTAGGTGCCCACCACGCGAGGTAGGACGTCGCCGTCCACATCACGTCCTGCCGTCCACAGCTGGACCGCGAGGCCGCCTCGGGCTCGGTCGCGGGGTGACCCTCGACGGGTGCTCCCGGTCCTCGACGAGATCGCCTCGCGCCAGTTCGGCGTCTTCACCTCCGCCCAGGCGCTCGCTGCCGGCCACTCCCGCGACGAGGTGCGCACGCTGTTGCGCACCCGTGCGTGGAGCCGGCGACGGCGCGGGGTCTACTGCGCCGGCGACGTGGCGGCCCGCGCCGCCGGCGACCCACGGCTCGCCCACCTGCTCGACGTCGCCGCCGTCCTGGTCGCCCTACCGCGGCGCCCGGCGGTCAGCCACGCATCGGCGGCGGCCGTGCACGGGTTGCTCGTCCCGCGCCGGGGGCTGACCGAGGTGCGGCTCACGGACCCGTACAACTGGCGCGTGGGCCGCGGCTACCGGGTCTCCCAGGGTGGCCTGCCCGCCCGTGCGGTGGCCGGCTGGGGACCCTTCTCGGTCACCGCCGTCGCCCGGACGCTGGTCGACTGTGCACGGGAGTGGGAGCTCGTCGACGCGGTCGTCGCCCTGGACGACGCGCTCCACCGGGGTCTCACCGATCCCCTGCTCCTCCGCGAGTCGGTGGCCGGTGCGCGCCACTGGGAGGGTTCGGCCCGCGCTGCCCGGGCGGTGCGGCTGGCCGACGGTCGCGCGGAGTCGCCGCTGGAGAGCGCTGGTCGGGTCCAGATCGTCACCAGCGGGCTCCCGGTGCCCGAGCTGCAGGTCGAGCTGTGGGACGACGAGGGCTTCATCGGCCGCGTCGACGGGTGGTACGACGACGCGGCGGTCGCCCTGGAGTTCGACGGTGCGGTCAAGTACCTGGACCCGCGCGGCGGGCGCTCGCCCGGTGAGGTGCTCTGGCAGGAGAAGCGACGAGAGGACCGGATGCGGGCCGCCGGCGCACGCCCGGTGCGGATCGCGAAGGCGGACCTCGGGGCCCCGTGGTCTGGCGTCCGCGGCCGGCTGCGCACCCTGCTGCTCACTCCGTACGCGGGACCGCGCGGGTTCCGGGTGGTGCGCCGTCCCAGCCTGACCGGCTGAGGTCGACGTCCTACCTGACCGTGTGGGCACCTACCGAACGGTCGGCCGCTGGGTAGGTGCCCACATGACCAGGTGACCTGAT
>NZ_JAAKGN010000141.1:0-13178 GCF_011039295.1 Modestobacter sp. KNN46-3
ATCACCACGGGCTGAGGGTGGTCTCGATGGGGCGGAGGCAGCCATCAGCCCGTGGTGGTCACCGGGGCGAGGTCAGGAAGGGTCGGGCGCCAGCCGGACGACCATCTTCCCGGTGTTGCTCCCCCGAGCTGGAGCAGGAACAGCGGTCGGCGGTCGGGGAGACCCGGGGCATCGCCCTGTTCTGTCACGGCGGAACCCCCGCCAGCATCGAGCCGCCGAAGACCCGGGCGCTCTCGCTGGTGCGGATGCGGGCCTTCGAGCAGTACGTGCACGCCAGCACCGCCGACCAGGGCATCGCCACCGCCGTGCTCCGTTACCGGGTCGCCGGCTGGAACGGGGAGGCGGCCGACGCCTACCAGGACGTCCGCTGGGCGATCGGTCAGCTGCGCGAGCAGCACGGCACCGACGTCCCGATCGTGCTGGTCGGGCACTCGATGGGCGGCCGGGCCGCGCTCCGCGCGGGTGGGGAGCCCTCGGTGACCGCGGTCTGCGCCCTCGCCCCGTGGACCCCGCCCGGTGAGCCGGTCATGCACCTGGGCGGTCAGACGGTGGTGATCCTGCACGGCCGCGGCGACCGCTGGGTGCCCCCGCGGCTGTCCGCGGAGTTCGCCGTCCGGGCCCGGCGGGCGCACGCCCGGGTGGCCCGGTTCACCATCGTCGGCGGGCACGGCATGGTGCGGCGGTCGCAGCGCTGGCACCGCTTCGCCCGAGACGTCGTCCTCGAGGTGGGGGCGGTCAACGGCGGCGCTTGCCGCCCAGCTTCACACGCGCCTTCTCCCCGAGCTCGCCGGCCTTGAGCAGGCCGTTGCTGATCGCCGAGGGGCCGCTGCGCTTCTCCAGGGCCTGGCCCAGGTTGCGCAGCACCTTGGTGGCCAGCGGGGCCAGGACGGTGAGGATGACCCACATGCGGAAACGGCGGGTGAGGAAGAGCCACATGATCGGCACTCTGCCCTGATCCCGCGGTCGCCAACCGGCGGCCGGCGGCTCGCCATGATCACCACGGGCTGAGGGTGGTCTCGATGGGGCGGAGGCAGCCATCAGCCCGTGGTGGTCACCGGGGCGAGGTCAGGAAGGGTCGGGCGCCAGCCGGACGACCATCTTCCCGGTGTTGCCCCCGCTCAGCAGTGCCCGGAACGCGTCGACGGCGGAGTCCAGCCCGTCGACCACCGTCTCCCGGGCGACGAGCGAGCCGTCCTGCAGCCACCCCGACACCGCGCCGACGAACTCCGGCCGCAGGTCGGCGTGGCTGCCCACGATGAACCCGCGCAGTGTCAGTTGCTTGCCGACGATGAACCCCAGGTTGCGCGGCCCGGGGGGCGCCGTGGTGGCGTTGTAGCCGGAGATCGACCCGCACAGCGCGGCCCGCCCGTGGGTCCGGAAGGCGCCGATCGCCGCCTCCAGGTGCTCCCCGCCCACGTTGTCGAAGAAGACGTCGATCCCGTCGGGTGCGGCGGCGGTGAGCAGGTCGGCGACCTTGCCGTCGTGGTAGTCGAACGCCGCGGAGAAGCCCAGCTCCTCGTGCAGCCAGCGCACCTTCTCCGGCGTCCCGGCGCTGCCCACGACCCGCGAGGCCCCGCGCAGCCGGGCGAACTGGCCGACCAGGCTGCCCACCGCCCCGGCGGCGCCGGAGACGAAGACGGCGTCCCCCTCGCGGAAGTCGGCGAGCCGGAACAGTCCCGCGTACGCGGTGAGCCCCGGCATGCCGAGCACGCCCAGGTACAGCGACAGCGGCAGGCCGGGCAGCGGTTCGACGACCGAGACGTGCTTCGCCGGGACGATGGCGACGTCCCGCCAGCCCAGGCCGTGCAGCACCAGCGCGCCCTCGGGGACGGCGTCCGAGCGGGAGGCGACGACCTGGCCGACGGCGCCGCCCTGCATCGTCTCGCCCAGCTCCCAGCTGGCGGCGTAGGACTTCGCCGCGCTCATCCGGCCGCGCATGTACGGGTCGACCGACATCGCGATGGTCTGCACCACGACCTCGCCGTCCGCCGGGTCCGGGCGCTCCGCCGAGACCAGCCGGAAGTCGTCGGCCACCGGCTCGCCGTGCGGACGCCGGACCAGCTGCCACTCGCGCGTGGAGATGCTCATCGCGGGAAGTCCGGCTCGTTGCGGGGGATGACGAAGACCTCGGGCACGAAGCTGGTGTCGGGCATGGTGACCATGGTCAGCACCATCCGGGCCACGTCGGACGGCGGCATCATCCGGTGCGCCGGGATGCCCCAGCGATCCATCATCGGGGTGTCCATCGCGGCCGGCACGATGCTGTGCACCCGCGCCGGGAAGGGCACCTCGGTGCCGTCCGGGCTGACCGTCCCCTTCTCCCGCAGCTCCCGCTGGATGCACCGGGTGGCGCTGCGGAAGGCGGCCTTCGAGCTGTTGTAGGCGATCGCGCCGCTGCCGGAGGTCACCGCAGACAGCGAGGTCACGTGCACCACGTCGGCGACGGTGTCGGCCGGGCGGTGCTGCACGGTCTTGAGGAACTCGCTGGTGAGGAAGACCGGGCCCTCGCAGTTCACCGCCTGCACCATCCGGTAGTCGGCGAGGTCGATGTCGGTGATGTAGCCGGGCCGGTCGATGCCCGCGACGTTGACCAGCAGGTCGAAGGCGTCGCCATGCTGGGCGAACAGGTCGGCGACCACCCGACGGCGGGCGTCGTCGTCGGTGACGTCGAGCGCCACCACCTCGGCGTCCCGGCCGATCTGGGCGCGGGTCTTCTCCGCACCCTCGGTGTCGACGTCGCCCAGCGCGACCGTGGCCCGGCCTCGGCCAGGGCGACCGCGACCGCCCGGCCCAGGCCGCTGGCCGCTCCGGTCACCAGGGCCACCCGGCCCGACAGCTCGTCTGTCCCCATGTGTCTGTGGTCTCCTCCACGTCGGTGGCGCTGCCTCGCGCCCCCGCCACCTTGGCGCAGGGCGGGATGCCTCGCAGGACGGACCTACAGTCGAGGCATGTTCTTCTCCCGCGCCAGGACCCAGCCGGTCACCGCGTCGGACGCGCTGACCGGCCGTACCGAGCCGCTGCCCGGCATCCCCGAGGTGCACGCGGTCAACGGCAACCGCATCCAGCCGCCCTTCCCCGAGGGCCTGCAGACCGCGGTCTTCGGCGCCGGCTGCTTCTGGGGGGTGGAGAAGGTCTTCTGGGAGACCCCGGGCGTGTACTCGACCGCCGCGGGTTACGCCGGCGGCCACACCCCGAACCCGACGTACGAGGAGGTGTGCTCGGCCCGCACCGGCCACACCGAGGCGGTGCTGGTCGTCTTCGACCCGGCCGTCCTCTCCTACGACCGCCTGCTCAAGGAGTTCTGGGAGGAGCACGACCCGACCCAGGGCATGCGGCAGGGCAACGACATCGGCACCCAGTACCGCTCGGCCGTCTACACCCAGGGCCCGGAGCAGGAGGCGGCCGCCAAGGTGAGCCGCGACCTGTTCCAGGAGCGGCTGACCGCGGCCGGCTACGGCGACATCACCACCGAGATCGCCCCGCTGGGCGACTTCTTCTACGCCGAGGGCTACCACCAGCAGTACCTCTACAAGGTGCCGGGCGGCTACTGCCCGGTGAACTCCACCGGCGTGAGCTGCCCGGTCGGCCTCCCGGGGGTCTGAAGAAACACCCCCTGCCCCCCACCGCTCGCAAGCTCGCGGCGGGCCCCTGCAGGGGGCCGTCCCACCAGTCGAGGAGGCCTGTGATGGACGCGCTGCGCACACCCGAGGACCGGTTCACCGACCTGCCGGAGTTCCCCTACGAGCCCCGGTACGTCGAGGTGGACGACGGGGACGGCGGCCGGCTGCGGATGGCCGTCCTGGTCGAGGGCCCGGACGACGGCGAGACGGTGCTGCTGCTGCACGGCGAGCCGTCCTGGTCGTTCCTCTACCGCCGGATGATCCCGGTGCTGACCGCGGCCAGGCTGCGCGTCGTCGTCCCGGACCTGGTCGGCTTCGGCAGGTCGGACAAGCCCACGGAGCTGACCGACTACAGCTATGCCCGGCACGTGGCATGGCTGCGGCAGGCGCTGCTGGAGGAGCTGGGGCTCACCGACCTGACCTTGGTCTGCCAGGACTGGGGCGGGCTGCTCGGCCTGCGCCTCGTGGCCGAGCACCCCGAGCGGTTCACCCGGGTCGTCGTCGCCAACACCGGCCTGCCCACCGGTGACCACCCGATGAGCGAGGCGTTCCTGGCGTGGCAGCGTGCGGCGGCCGGCATGACGGACATGCAGGTGGGCCGGATCATCTCCAACGGCACGGCGACGGAGATGGCGTCCGAGGTGGTGGCGGCCTACGACGCCCCGTTCCCCGACAGCCGGTACAAGGCGGGCGCCCGGGTGTTCCCGTCGCTGGTGCCCACGAGCCCCGACGACCCGGCGGCCGCGGCCAACCGGGCCGCCTGGGGCGTGCTGCGCAGCTGGGAGAAGCCGTTCCTGACCGCCTTCTCCGACAGCGACCCGATCACCGGCGGCGGTGACGCGGTGTTCCAGAAGCTGGTGCCCGGGGCGCAGGGGATGCCGCACACCACGCTGGCCGGCGGCGGCCACTTCCTCCAGGAGGACGTCGGCCCGCAGCTGGCCCAGGTGACCGTCGACCTGCTCGCGGCCACTCCCCGGTAGCCCGGTCACGACGCTGCGCCCCGTCGACAGTGTGGGGCAGCCCACCGAGTGCCTTGCCGGAAGAGCAGGGGGACGGGCCGGTGTCGGGGCGGTGCACGCCGCCCGGCACAGTGGGGACGTGGCCCCCGACGAACTGTTCGCCCAGCTCCGCCGCGAGCCCGACGTCGACGCGCCCGAACTGGTCGCCGTCGACGCCACCGACCGCCTGCTGCTGGACGAGGCGGCCGAGCTGATCGGGCAGCACCCGGACGGCGTGGTCGTGCTCGACGACTCGCACGGTGCGCTGACACTCGGTGCGGTGGCGCTGCACGGCGCGACCGGCGTCCGGGTGCACCAGGACCTGCTGGTCGGCGAGCTGGCCCTGGCCGGCAACGCCGAGCGCACCGGGCACGCCGGCACCTACCGGTCGCTGCCGCTGGGGGCCGAGCTGGTGCGTGGGGCCCGGGTGGTGCTGGCGCAGGCGCCCAAGGGGCTCGACGCGCTGCGCGAGCTCGCCGAGGTGGTCGCCGCCGATGCCGACCCGGACGTCACCTTCCTGGTCGGCGGGCGGGTCAAGCACATGACCCACGCGATGAACGACGTCCTGGCCGAGAGCTTCAGCGACGTGCACGCGACCCGGGGCCGGCAGAAGTCCCGGCTGCTGGTCGCCCGGGGGCCGAAGCCGGGGACGTCGTCCTTCCCCGTCTGCCGCGAGCACCCCGACCTCGGGCTGACCGTGTGCGCCCACGGCGCGGCCTTCGCCGGCGCGAAGGTCGACCGCGGCACCCGGGCGTTGCTCCGCTCGCTCCCCGGCGCCGTGCCGGACGCCGCGACGGCGCTGGACCTCGGCTGTGGCACCGGGGTGCTGGCAGCGGGGCTCGCCGCGGCCCGGCCGGGGTTGTCGGTCATCGCGTCGGACCAGTCGGCGGCGGCCTGCGCCTCGGCCGCGGCGACCGTCGCCGCGAACGGGCTCGCCGAGCGGGTCACGGTCGCCCGGGACGACGCCGCCGCCGGCGTCCCGGACGGCAGCGTGGACCTCGTCGTCTGCAATCCGCCCTTCCACCTCGGCGTCGCCGTCCACGCCGCGGCGGCCGAACGGCTGTTCGCCGCCGCAGCGCGGGTGCTGCGGCCGGGGGGCGAGCTGTGGTGCGTCTACAACAGCCACCTTCCGCACCGCGACGCGCTGCGCCGCATCGTCGGGCCGACCCGCCAGGTGACCCGCGACCCCACGTTCACGATCACGGCTTCCACGCGCCGTTAGCTCTCGGGGCTCTGCTGCAAGGGTCCCGCCGTCGGCCCCGTCCAGAGGCTCGTCCCGAGCTTGCGAGGGATGAGGAGGACGGGGTCCTCCTAGTGTCCGGCGCCGCCGCGGGAGACGACCGGCGGGAGGGTCGACCACGGGAAGTCGATCCAGGCGTCGGTCCGCTTCCACGCGTAGTCGCAGGTCACCAGCGACCGGGGCTTCTCGTAGACGACGGCGGTGCGCACCTCGGTGACGTGGCCGGCGCAGAACTCCTTGACCAGCTCGAGGGTCTTGCCGGTGTCGGCGACGTCGTCGGCGATCAGCACCTTCGTGCCGGTCAGGTCGACGACGTCGAGCGTCGGCGGCAGCACCACCGGCAGCTCGAGCCGCTCGTCGACGCCGGTGTAGAACTCGACGTTCATCACGAAGAGGTTCTTCACGTCCAGCGCGTAGCCCAGCGCGCCGCCCAGGAAGAGCCCGCCGCGGGCGATGGACAGGATCAGGTCGGGTTCGAACCCGCTGTCGGCGACCTGCTGGGCCAGCTCCCGGGCCGCCCGGCCGAAGTCCTCGTAGGTCAGGGTCTCCCGCTCGTCGCTCACGCACGGATCCTGGCAGGTCCGGGGGCGATCGGCCGACGGGGCAGTGAACGTGTGATGCACAAGACGGGCGTGCACGGCTCGTCTCTGGTGTGTTGCGGTTCGGATGTGCTAACCGTCTCGACTGGAGACCGTCCGGTCTCGGTCGACAACGCAGGTACGGCAACTGCGCCGTCGACGACGGGAGCACGGCATGGGCACACGACTGCGGGACGTCCTCACCGGCGGGGGGTTGCGCCGGATCCGGATCAGCACCCGTCTCCTGGCGCTGGTGCTGGTGGCCGTGGTCGGCATGGGCACCATCGCCGTCATCGGGGCGCTCCAGGTGCGCCAGACCATCGAGGCGGAGCAGCGCAACAAGGCGCAGTCCGCGGTCGAGGCGGTGCTCGGCGTCGTCGCCTTCTACGGCGAGCAGGAGTCCAGCGGGGCGCTGACCCGTGAGCAGGCGCAGGCCCAGGCCAAGAGCGCACTCAGTGGGCTCCGGTACTCCGGTGAGGAGTACTTCTGGATCAACGACATGGACCCGGCGATGGTCATGCACCCGATCAAGCCCGAGCTGGACGGCACCGACCTCGGCGCCAACACCGACCCCACCGGCAAGGCGCTGTTCGTGGAGATGGTGCAGGTCGTCGAGCGCGACGGCAGCGGCTTCGTCGAGTACATGTGGCCCAAGCCCGGCGAGGAGGAGCCGCAGGCGAAGATCTCCTTCGTCGCGGGCTACGAGCCCTGGGGCTGGGTCGTCGGTTCGGGGATCTACGTCGCCGACCTGAACGGCGCCTTCCTCGACGTCCTGGGCACCATGCTCCTGTGGGCGGCGCCTGTGGTCCTGGTGATCGCGCTCGTCTCGCTGCTGGTGTCGCGCAGCGTCACTCGGCCGCTGCGCCGGATGACCGACGTCCTCGCGGCCGGGGAGCTGCGGGAGCGGCTGGACGTCGGCGCCGGGCGGAACGAGCTGGACCAGCTCGCCGGTGCGCTCAACGACACCCTCGACCGGGTGTCCGACGTGGTCGACGAGGTCGCCGAGGCATCCCGGCTGCTGGACGGGGCGGCCAAGTCGCTGTCGGCCACGGGCGTGACGATCGCCGGTGCGGCCGGGCGGTCCACCGGGCAGGCCGACACCGTGACCGCGGCGGCGAAGGAGGTCAGCAGCTCCATCGACGCCGTCGCCACGGGCGCGGAGGAGATGGGTGCCTCGATCCGGGAGATCGCGCACAACGCCGCCGAGGCCGCGCGGGTGGCCGGGAGCGCGGTGACCGCGGCCGAGAGCGCGAACCAGACGGTGGCCCGGCTGGGTGAGTCCTCGGTCGAGATCGGCAACGTGGTCAAGGTGATCACCTCGATCGCGGAGCAGACGAACCTGCTGGCGCTGAACGCCACGATCGAGGCCGCGCGGGCCGGTGAGGCCGGCAAGGGCTTCGCGGTGGTGGCCAACGAGGTGAAGGAGCTGGCGCAGGAGACGGCCAAGGCGACCGAGGACATCGCCCGGCGGGTGGAGGCCATCCAGGCCGACACCGACAGCGCCGTCGGCGCCATCGGCGGGGTGACCTCGGTGATCGCCCAGATCAACGACTACCAGATGACGATCGCCTCGGCGGTGGAGGAGCAGACGGCCACGACGAACGAGATGAGCCGGGCCATCGGCGAGGCCGCGCAGAGCGGGCGGTCGATCGCCGAGACGGTCGCCGAGGTCGCCCGGGCTGCCCAGGAGACCCATGCCGGCGTGGCCGAGATGCAGTCGGCCACCGGTGACCTGGTCCGGATGTCGGAGGGCCTGCAGCAGTCGGTCGACAGCTTCCAGCGCTGAGCTGCCGGTGCGGCCGGACGTGCCGGCCGCACCGGCCTCAGTGCCCGGTCTCGGCGACCTGCGACAGGTCGGCCAGGCTGAGCCGGTCCGCCAGCACGGCCTCGGCCACCTCGTCGACGTCCCGGTCCGATCCGTAGGCCCGGGCGCGCAGCAGGGCCAGCGCATCGGTGCTGTCGAGCTCCAACCCGATGCTGACGAAGCCGACCGCCTGCCAGACCAGTGCCCGGCGGCCGGCGGCGGGCGCGTCCAGCCAGGCCGGCCCGGACTCGCTGCGTGGCTCCTGGTCCATCGCGGCGGCGAAGCTGTCGCTGAGTGCGGTGGTGACCGTGAAGGCGTCGGCGAGGCTCAGGTCCCGGACGGAGCCGGGCGGCTCCACGAAGAGGTCAAGTGAGCCGATGCCCCGCAGTCCGCCGGCCAGCGGCAGGGCGATGACACCGCGGATGGCGGTGCGCGCGACGAGCGCGTCGTGGAACACCGGCCAACGGGTGCGCAGCGCCTCCTCGTCGGCGAGCACCGGGTTGCCGCTGCTGTGTGCAGTCAGGCAGGGCCCTTCGCCGACGGTGAACTGCAGGCGCTCCGCGATGCCGGCCTCCTGGCCGCTGCCGCCCAGCGGCAACCGCCGGTCGGCGGAGAAGAAGACGCTGAGGCCGGCGCCGGCGACCGGCAGCACCTGAGCGCAGGCACGGGCCAGTCGTAGGGGCAACAGCTCCGGGCCGGGCAGCTCCGACTCGGCGGCGGTGACGCGGGCAGCGAACTCCTGCGTGAGGTCCATGCCTCCCTCTCCGGGAGCTGACGACCACGGTGGAGAAGGCCGGGGCTGGGCCGTGCGCCCGAGGTGTCGCTGGAGGCTGCTACCCCCAGGGGAGGGCGCCGCACACCTCCCGACGCGTCAGCACCAGCCGGGGGTGCTCAGCCAGGCTGCCGGCGCTGCCGGGACGTCGTCCCGCAGCACGGTGCCCTCGATCAGCCCGTAGGGCCGGTCGTCGGCGTGGTAGACCACCGCGCCCGGGCCGTCCAGGTCGTTGTCCAGCCCGAACGCGGAGAGGTCCTGCAGGAAGTGGTGCCTGTTCGGCATCGACATCCGCACCTCGGCCACGTCCCGGTGCTGCTCGAGCACCGCCTCGCCCATCGCGTAGAGCGTCTGCTGCAGCGCCAGGGAGTGGGTGGCGGCAAAGGTCTCCAGCAACGTCGTCCGGACGGCGTCGTGGGTGGCGTTCCAGTCCACGCCCAGCCCGGTGTACCGCCAGCGGGCGGTCACCGCGGTCGCCAGGATCCGGTCGGTGGTCTCCGGCAGGGTGGTGTAACGGTCCCGGGGGAAGCCCCAGAACTCCGAGCCGGTGGTCTTGAGGACGACGAGGTCACCGAGCCCGGCGAGCACGTGCACGTCCGCGCCGTCCACGGTCACCACCGCGGTGCGCACGTCGCCGCCGGTGCGGGAGAAGGCGTGGTCGTGCGGCGCCCCGCCCACGGTGATCCGGTCCCAGCCGTAGGACTCGATCGCCACCCGGGCCCCGGTGACCCACTCGTAGCTGCCGGCGAGGTGCCGGGCCAGCCGCAGGCCGAACTCCTCCGGCGAGCTGATCCCGTCGCGGGCGAAGGCGAAGACGGTGTTCTTCTGCGCGTCGGTGGTCAGCACGTGCGCGTTGTCGCCCGCGGTGTGCGCCGCCGCGAAGTCACCGCGCAGCGCAGAGCTGACGTTGAGGTCGACGAGGGAGTGCCGGGCGGTGGAGCGGTCGACCGCGACGACCCGCACCTCCGCCTTCCCGTACTGGTTGGGCCCGAGGACGATCGCCATGCGCGCACTCTCCCTCATCCGCGTTGCCGGGATGTTGCACGTGGAACCGACGGCTCAGGACCCTCGGTACGTCGAGTAGGCGAACGGGGAGAGCAGCAGCGGCACGTGGTGGTGCTCGGCCGGCTCACGGACGGCGAAGGTCAGCACCACCTCCGGCCAGAACGTCTCCCGGCCCAGCCCGGCGGCCCACTCGCCGGTGCCGAAGACGATCCGGTGCGGGCCGGCGGCGGTGGGCTCCTCGGTGAGCCGGCAGCGGCCGTCGGCGTCGGTGACCCCGGCGGCGACGGCCTCGCCGGCGTCGTCCAGCAGCCGCACCGTCATCCCCATCGCGGGGCGACCGGCCACGGCGTCCAGCACGTGGGTGGAGACGCTCATGCGAGCAGCCCCGCCACCCGCAGGCCGGTGATCTGGGCCAGCTGTTCGGTGGTCTCGGCGCGCTCGGTCTCCGGGTCGTTGCGCAGCCGGCGGTGCAGCTCGACGAGCATCTCCTCGGCGGACCGGCCGGCTGCGCGGATCAGGAAGACGTGGCCGAACTGCTCCTCGTAGTCGCGGTTGCCGTCGACCATCGCGGCCCGGACCGAGTCCGCGGCGGTGGTCATCCCGCTCTGCTCCTCCCGCGACGTCCGCGCCTCCGCCGAGGGGCCCTGCATCCGGTCCCCGATCCGGGCGTGCGCCGCCAGCGCGGTGCTCACCTCGGTCCAGGGCAGCGCGCGGCTGACCTCCTCGGCGCGGGAGACCAGTGCCTGGGTGGAGTCGTAGGGGCGGCCGGCGGTGACGGTCGGGGCGAAGGACGGCGCGGCGTTGCAGGCTCGCAGCAGCTCCTCGGCCCGTGCTGCCGGTTCGGCGTTGAATCTGTCCAGCGGGGAGTCGGGCACGGCTGACAGGATGCCAGCCCATGATCCCCGTGGAGCTGTACGACGAGCTCGACCGGCGGCTGGCGCCCGTGGACGCCGCCCGGCTGGCCGCCTACCCGGGGGAGTCGTCGGGCCGGCAGCCGGTGCACACCTGTTACGTGCCCGCCGACGCCGTCGTCCCCGGGCTCGTCGCGCACTGGGGCGCCGCGGCGCTGGCCGCGCTGGACGAGCACGGCCTCCCCGACCTCGGCCTGGACGCCGGCCTGGTCGAGCAGGTGCTGCCCCGGGTACGGGCGAAGCTGGCCACCGAGCCGGTCGAGGACCTGCGGGTCGACGCCGAGGACGGCTACCGCGGCCCGCCCGAGGCCGAGGACGGCGACGTCACCGCGGCCGCTGCGGTGCTCGCCGCCGAGACCGGGCTGCCGCCCTTCCTCGGGGTCCGGGCCAAGTCGCTGGAGGAGCCCACCCGGCGCCGCGGGGTCCGCTCGCTGGACCTGTTCCTCACCGGCCTGGCCGCGGCCGGCCGGGACCGGGCGATCGTCACGTTGCCCAAGGTGACCGCGGTCGAGCAGGTCACCGCGTTCCTGCCGGTGCTGGACGCCCTGGAGCAGGCCAGCGGGCTGGCGCTGGACCTGGAGCTCCAGGTGGAGACACCGCAGGCGGTGCTGGGCGCCGACGGCACGACGACGCTGGCCCGGATGCTGCACGCCGGCGCGGGCCGGGTGACGAGCCTGCACTACGGCACCTACGACTACAGCGCCGCCCTCGGCATCGCCGCGGCCCACCAGTCCTCCGGCCACCCGGCCGCCGACGTCGCCAAGCAGGCCATGCAGGTGGCGGTGGCCGGCACCGGGGCCCGAGCGGTCGACGGCTCGACGAACGTGCTGCCCGTCGGCACCACCGCGGCGGTGCACGAGGCCTGGCAGCTGCACGCCGGGCTGGTCCGCCGGGCACTGGAGCGCGGCTTCTACCAGGGCTGGGACCTGCACCCGGCGCAGCTGGTCACCCGCTACGTCGCCACCTACGCGTTCTTCCGCGCCGCACTGCCGGCCGCCGCGGTGCGGCTCGCCGGGTACGTCAGCCGGGTCGAAGGCGGGGTGCTCGACGAGCCGGCCACCGCGCGGGCGCTGGCCACCGTCGTGCTCCGCGGCCTGGACTGTGGAGCCCTCGACGTCGCCGAGGTCGAGTCGGCCACCGGGCTGGACCGGACGGCGCTGGACACCCTGGCCGGTCGCCGCCGTGACGCGACACGCGCGCCGTCCTGACTCTCAGCTGGCCGGCCGTCGCATTGCGTGCGACTGTGCGGCGGTTCACCCGTTCGGGGCGGTGCGGTTCCCGGAAGCGGTTGCCGAGAGCTGGGGCGGGTGATCGAGAATGCCAGCAGTTCCTCAGGTCCACCGTCCGTCGAGAGGTGCCGTGTCCGTGCTCGGACCTCGTCCCATGCGCTCGGTGCAGCGCAACGGAGACGACGCGTGCCCCACCGGGCCCGAGCACGCCGCCGTCCACACGGCGTTCGTGGTCGGCTCCGACGACGCGCTGCTCGAGGGGGCCGTCCCGTGGCTGCAGGCCGGCCTCACCGCAGGTGACGTGACGGTGCTGTCCTGCGCGGAGGAGACGGCCGGGTTGCTCCGCGCCGCTCTGGGCGCGTCGGAGACACAGCTGCCCAACGACCCACGGGTCTCGATGCGCGGCAGCCGCGGCCCGGACGCCATCGTCGCCGCCCGGCGGCTGCTCGACCGGGCCGCCGCGTCGCCGTCAGGCGCACTCCGGGTCCTCGGCGGACTGGACTTCGGTCCGGAGCTGCGCGGCTGGCGCGAGGGGCAGCGCTTCGAGTCCGTGGTCAACGACCTGCTCGCCGGCGCCCCGCTGGACGTGCTGTGCGTCTACGACCAGCGGCAGCTGTCCCCCGACGTCATCGCGAGCGCCGGGCAGACCCACCCCCACCTGCTCGTCGACGGCGTCCGGGTGGCGAGCGCCGGCTACCTCCCGCCGGCCCAGTACCTGCCGGCGCTGCCGCTGCCGCGCGAGCCGATGGAGGACGGCCCGCCCCTGTTCGCCGTCGACGGCGCCCGGGCGCTGGCTCCGCTGCGACACCAGCTGGCCGCCGTGCTCGCCACCTGTGTGCCCGACCGCGAGCAGGGCACCGACCTCCACCTGGCGGTCAGCGAGATCGCGGCCAACGCGTTCCGGCACGGCACGCCGCCGGTGTCGGCCCGGGTCTGGGCCTCGGCCGACCGGGTGATCTGCACCATCACCGACCGCGGCACGGAGTTCGACGACCCGCTCGCAGGCTTCCAGCCGGCGCAC
>NZ_JAAKGN010000142.1:0-12990 GCF_011039295.1 Modestobacter sp. KNN46-3
ACCGTCACCGACACCGACGGCACCACTCAGGAGGTGACCACGCAGCCGACTATCCCGGCGCTCAGCGCCTGACCCGACATGAAGATCACGCGGTAGTCGTCACACACCACGCCGGCGGACTTGACCCCGTCCATTCGCAGCCGCATCCCGGACCGGGTCAGCACTTGTGCGAGAGTCAAGGTATGAGCGGCCGGAGCGATGAGTCACAGGGGCGGGGCCGGCCCTCGGCGCAGGACACCGGCACGTCCGAGAACTCGGAAGACCTAGCCAGGCGGCTGGCGGACGCGGCGCGGGAGCTCCAGGATCAGTCGGATTCCCAGCAGGTGATGGACCAGGTCGTCGCCATGGCGGTGGCGATGGTGCCTGGCGCTGAGTGCGCTGGGATTTCCATTGGCCGCAAGCGTCGCTCTGTGACCTCGGCCGCGGCGACCAGCGACCGACCCAGGCAGTTCGACGCCCTTCAGGACGAGACCGGCCAGGGTCCGTGCGTGGACGCGCTGTACGAGCAGCAGACAGTCCGCTCCGACGACGTTCCCAACGACGAGCGGTGGCCTGACCTCGCTGCTCGGGCTGCGGACATCGGGGTGGCGAGCATGCTGTGCCTCCAACTCTTCGTCGAGGGCGACAACCTCGGGGCCCTGAACCTGTTCTCGGACCGGACGGGTACATTCACCGACGAGTCCGAGCAGGTCGGGCTGCTGCTTGCCGCTCATGCCTCGGTCGCCGTGGCCCAAGCACAGAAGATCGAGCACGTGAACGTCGCGCTGGCGAACCGGGACGTGATCGGGCAAGCCAAGGGCATCCTGATGGAACGGTTCAAGATCACGGCCGATCAGGCGTTCAACCTGCTCGCCAAAGTCAGCCAGGACACCAACCGCAAAGTCCACCAGGTGGCCCAGGATCTCACCCTCACCGGCCAGCTGAGCAGCTGAGTTGCTGCCTCAGGGGCAGCGATCGCCGCTATACCTCCGTCTCCGGTCAAGATCGCCAGGACGCCCGGGCCGGTCGGCGCGCAGGCGGTGGACCCGCTGGCCGTATTGCTGCACGGCTTCCATCCGCGGTCGCCTCCGGGCTCGCATCAAGAAGAGGTGGTCGCGCCCTCGCCGGGGGCCCGCTGAGCGTCAGCCGGCGGGGGTCGCCTCAGGGATGTCTCGGTCGAGCTCGTCGTCCCGGGGTGGCCTCCTCCACTCGATCAGCAGCAGCGAGGCGTCGTCGCTGGTCCGACCGGAGCGCGCGGCCATCAGCGCGTGCGAGAGCCGCCGCACCGTCTCGGCGCAGGTCAGGTCGGCCGCGGTGTTCTGCTCGATCAGCCGGCGCAGTCGCTCCTCGCCGAACTGCTCGCCGCCGGGCAGTCGCTCCTCGACGACCCCGTCGGTGAAGAACAGGACGCGGTCTCCGGGCTCCAGCTGGGCTGTCTGCACGACGGGCGTGCCGGCGCCGAAGCCGATGGGGCGGCTGATCGGACCGGTGAGCTCACCGATCACGTGGCTACCGCGCACCCACAGCGCGGGCGGGTGCCCGGCGTTGACCCAGCTGAGCACCCCGGTCTCGGTGTCCAGCCGGCCGAGCTGGGCGGTCGCGAAGCGCCCCGGGAAGGAGGTGGCCACCGCCTGGTCCATCGCTGGGTAGAGCTCGGTCAACGGGAGTTCGGCCAGCCGCCCGTGCCGGTAGGCGGCGATGACGACGGTGGCCATCGTCGCGGCTTCCAGGCCGTGACCCATCGCGTCGAACACGGCCACGTGCAGGACGTGGTCGTTGAACGCGTAGTCGAAGCTGTCGCCACCGACTTCGTAGGCCGGCTCGAGGATCCCTCCGAGGTCGACGTCCGGGGTGGTCATCGACAGCGGCGGCAGGGTCTGCCACTGCATGTGCGCGGACAGCGTCAGCGGCCCGACGGTGCGGACCCGGAAGAACGCGTCGGTGTAGTTGTCGTTGGTCACGATCATGTCCGCTGCCAGGCCGGCCAGCCGCTGGGCCAGCTGCCGGTCGTGGTCGTCCAGTCGCGGGAGTGTCAGGCCGAGCACGCCAAGCCGGTCGGACCCGTCCAGCATCGGCAGGTGCAGCGGGACCGAGCCGTCGGGGAGCGGTTCTTCGACCGGCTGCTCGCTGCTGAACGCCCGCCCGGCCAGGCTGTCGGCGATGCGAAGCGGATCACCGACCAGGCCAGGTCCGGTCAGCGGCCGCAGCGTCAGCGTGTCCACGATCAGGGGTCAAGTCCCGCGTGACGACGATCGGGCGGTGCGGTTCGTCGAGGTGGTGGTCAACGGCCCGAAGTCCTGGTCCGTGGCCGCGGCGCTGCACCCGGAGATAGCCGAGGCCCACGACGCGGCGCAGGACCGCGCCGCCGGCCAGATCGTCGGCTGGCTTGCCGAGCACGCCACCACCCGCGTCGGGCCCCGTGGCGGGCAGGTTCAGGTGCCCATCGATGTGCTGGAGGCGGTGACCGTGCGGCACTACACCTCTCGTGCCGGGGACCCGCACCGCCATCTGCACCTACAGGTCAACGCCCGAGTGTTCGCCGCAGGAAAATGGCGCGGGCTGCACACCGTCGGCGTCCGGGACTCACTGGCTGCCATCAACGGGATCGGGCATGCCGCGGTCGCCACCGATCCGCAGTTCCGCGCTGCACTCGCCGCGCGCGGTTACACCCTGGACGCGGCAGGTGAAATCACTCAGCTGGCCGGCTATATGGGCGCGTTCAGCACCCGGGCGGCGCAGATCACCCGGAATCTGGACAGATACGAATCCGAGTGGATGGCGGCGCATCCCGGCGAGCGCGCCGGACCGGGGCTGCGGCGCTCGTGGGATGCGCGGGCTTGGGCCGACGGGCGCCCAGACAAACTCACCCCGCAATCCGGTGTTGACGTGGAAACCCGGTGGCTGGCTGAGCTCGCCGCGCTCGGTTACCGGGACCGCGACCAACCGGGCGAGCTGTCCCCGCCTCCGGTCGGCGGCCTCGACCGCGACGGGACAGCGGACCAGGTGCTGGCCCGGCTGGCCGCGGGCCGGTCGGGATGGAACGCCGCCGACATCCGTGGCGAGGTCGAGCAGGCGATCGCCGCCGCCGGGATCGTCGTGGACGCCGCGGTTCGGGCAGAGTTGGCCGAAGACCTCACCTACCGCGCTCTCGAACGCTGCGTGCCGTTGCTCACCCGCAATGGAGGCGTTCTTGTTCTCCCCGAGCACATCCGGGCGTTGACCTCCCAGTCGGTGCTCGACGTCGAGGCCGACGTCTCCAGCCGGCTCGCCGCCCGGGCCGCTGCCCCCGGCCCCGGCGTCGGCCCAACCGAGAACGGCGTCAGTCGCCCGGCGATGTTGGATGCCGGTCAGGCTGCGGTCGTCGACGCGCTGGTCGGGGACCGGCCCCTCCTGGTGGTCGAGGGTGCGGCCGGTGCTGGCAAGACCCCCACCCTCACCGCCACCCGAGACATCCTCGAGCGGCAAGGACGGGGGCTGACAGTGGTGACCCCGACGTTGAGAGCGGCCAAGGTCGCCGCCGCGGAGATCGGCGCCGCCGCTGGGTCCGCCGCGTGGTTCGCCTTCCAGCACGGTTGGCGCTGGACCAACGACGGCTCCTGGCACCGGCTCACCATTGGCCAACCCGATCCGGTCACCGGCCGGGTCTACACAGGGCCAGCCGAGCAGGCGCGGCTTCGCTCCGGGGATCTGCTGGTCGTCGACGAAGCCGGCATGCTCGACCAGGACACGGCCCGCGCCCTGCTCACCGTCGCCGACGAGTGCCAAGCACAGGTCGCGCTGGTCGGTGACCGGCACCAGCTCGCAGCGGTCGGCCGCGGAGGAGTACTGGATCTCGCAATCGGTCAGGTCGACCCGGCGGCGCACCTGACGCTGGAGGGGCTGCATCGCTTCACCCGCGCGCTCCCGCTGGCTGACGGGACCGTGCAGACCGCGCAGGACACCGAGTACGCGAGCCTGACGATGGCCATGCGCACGGGCGATGACCCCGGGACGGTCTTCGACGCTCTGGTGGCGCGCGGCCAGATCCAGCTGCACCCCGATGACGCCGCGCTGCGCACGTCGCTGGCGACCGCCGCCGCCGAGCCGCACCGCGGCAATGAACGGCTCGCCATCGTGACCGACACCCTCGAACAGACGGACGCCCTCAACGCAGCCATCCGGGACAAGCTGGTCGCTGACCACCGCGTGGATGACACCCACGTGGTCACCACCCGGGCGGGGCAGCGGATCGGCGCCGGAGATCGGATCGCCACCCGCCGCAATGACCGCGACCTGGACGTCGCCAATCGCGACGCCTGGATCGTCACCGCTGTCGGCGAGCGTGGACAGCTCCTGATCGCTCCGGCTGATGTCACCCCCGCCCGCCCGGCTCACGGCGATGTCACCCCTGCGGCCGTCAGTGGCCGGGTGCTGCCGGCCGGCTACGTCGCCGGGTACGTGCAGCTGGCCTACGCCAGCACCGCGCACGGCGTCCAAGGGGACACCGTCACCGCTGCGCATGTGGTGGTCGGGGAGCGCACCGGCGCCGCGTCGGCCTACGTGGGGATGACCCGCGGTCGCCGGTCGGACACCGCCCACTTGGTCGCCGAGGACCTCGCCGAGGCACGGGAGCAGTGGATCAGCGTCTTCGCCCGCGACCGTGCCGACCTCGGCCCGGCCCACGCCGCCGAACTTGCAGCCCAGGAGGCGGCCCGCTACGCCCACCTCAGCAGTGGGATGCGCCGGCCGGAGCCGGCCACGCACCGGGCACCGCACCGGGGCGCCGGCCTTCGCTTGGGACGGTGAGTCCCCTGCCAGATCATGACGGCGAAGGCAGGGCCGCGAGATCAGCTCCAGGGACGCTGTCAGTGGATGACCGTGCACGACGCCTATGGAGGGAAGGGCCAACCACAGCCGACCAGTCTCGGAGTCAGCCATGCCGGACCACCCCGCCAGTCGTGAGCTCGCCGCCAGCCCTGAGCCGGAGCTGCTCACCATCAGCGAGGCCGCCGAGCTCGTCCGCGCGCCCGTCGCGACGCTGCGCTACTGGCGACACCTCGGCATCGGTCCGCGGAGCTTCCGTCTCGGCCGTCGCGTCCTCTACCGCCGCGACGACCTCCGCACCTGGATCGACTCCCAGCACGATGGGAGCGGGGCCGCTGGCGCGTGACGCCTCCGTCCACAGGAGAGGGCGCCCGCGGTGGATTCGCGATTCCCGAGGTTGCTGTTCTGGTGCATCGTCACCCCCTGGCGGCAGGGTCGACGACCGGGGAGGCCTGCCGACGGCTGAACCGACGAGGGAGACGCTGTGGCCAGCATTTCGCGTAGACCGGATGGGCGGTGGCGCCCCCGCTACCGCGATGAGGCGGGCAAGGAGCACGCCCGCCACTTCGACCGCAAGACGGACGCCATCCGCTGGCTCGATGAGGTCACGGCCTCGATCGTCACCGGCGACTACGTCGACCCCGACGCCGGCAAGCTCACCTTCAAGGCATGGTTCGAGCAGTGGTCCAGTCTGCAGGTGTGGGAGCGAGGAACGCTCCTGGCGGCTCGGCAGGCGGCAGCCACGGTGACGTTCGCCGATGTGCCCATGCGCCAGATCAGGCCCTCGCACGTGCAGCAGTGGATCAAGGCCATGTCCCGGCCGGCCAGCAGCCGGGGATCCGGGCTGGCACCGAGCACCATCCGCACTCGATACAACTACGTCCACATCTGCATGCGGGCTGCCGTCCTCGACCGGGTCATCAAGGCCGACCCGACGGCCGGTGCAGCACTGCCCCGGCGGCGGAAGGCCGCGGCGGCCATGACGATCCCCACCGCCGAGGAGGTCGGGACCGCGCTCGACCTGGCGCCAACGTGGTTCCAGCCGTTCGTCGCCGTCTGCGCCTTCGCCGGCCTACGGCTGGGGGAGGCGGCCGGCCTCCGACTGGACGACGTCGACTTCCTCCGTCGCACCATCTCCGTCCGTCACCAGGTGCAGGGGGAGTCCAACGCGACCGCCGAGCTGGTCGCCCCCAAGTTCGGGTCCGAGCGGGTCGTCTACGTCCCGGCCGAGTTGATCGAGCTGCTGTCCGAGCACGTGCGCCGGGCAGGCACAGGGCCGGGGGACTGGCTGGTGTCCAGCGACGGCAGGCCGCTCAACCGGAACTCCGCGGGCCACCAGTGGCGGCAGCTCCGCCAGGCGGCCGGACTGGACGAGTACACGCTGCACGACCTGAGGCACTTCTACGCGAGCGGCCTGATCGCCGCCGGGTGCGACGTGGTGACCGTGCAGCGGGCGCTGGGGCACTCCTCGGCGACGATCACGTTGGGCGTCTACTCCCACCTGTGGCCGACCGCCGAGGACCGCACGCGCGCCGCAGCCGGCGGCCTGATGGCCGCCGCGCTGGACGCTCGTGCGGACTCAGTGCGGACCAGCGGCTGCTGACAAGCCGCTGACCTGCGGAAATACGCTGAATCAGCGGTAGTTGTCGAACTGCAGCGCGATCTCGAAGTCCTTGCTCTTCAGCAGCTGCTGGACCGCCTGCAGGTCGTCGCGCTTCTTGCCGCTGACCCGGAGCTGGTCCCCCTGGATCTGCGCCTGCACGCCCTTGGGGCCCTCGTCGCGGATGGCCTTGGCGATCTCCTTGGCCTTGTCCGAGGCGATCCCCTGCTGGATCCGGGCGGAGATCTTGTAGACCTTCCCCGAGGACTGCGGCTCGTCGGCGTCCAGCGCCTTCATCGAGATGCCCCGCTTGACCAGCTTCTCCTTGAACACCTCGAGCGCTGCGGCCACCCGCTCCTCGGTGTCGGCCTGCAGGCTCACGGCCTCCTCGCCGGCCCAGGCGATGGTGGCGTTCACGCCACGGAAGTCGAACCGCTGCGACAGCTCCTTGCCCGCCTGGTTCAGGGCGTTGTCGACCTCCTGCCGGTCGACCTTGCTCACCACGTCGAAGGACGCATCCGCCATGTCGGTTCCTCCTCAGTGGGGACGGCGTGCCGCCGGGGACCCGGCGAGGACGTCGTCCCCCGTCTTGTAAGCTCTCCCGGTACCACCACGGCGGGTTGCCCGAGTGGCCAATGGGAGCGGACTGTAAATCCGTCGGCTTAGCCTACGAAGGTTCGAATCCTTCACCCGCCACACCTGGTACGACGGCCCCCGACCACGCGGTCGGGGGCCGTCCTGGTTCATACGGTCGGTGCGCGGGCGCTGGCCACGGCGGTGCGCTCCAGTGGCTCGCCGGCCAGGAAGAGCCAGCCGAAGGCGATCGGGACCGACCGGCTGCACCGCACGGTCACCTCGGCGCCGTCGGTCACCGCCGACCACGAGTCCAGGACGACGCCCGCGTCCCCGAGCTGGTCGGCCACGGCCGCCTCGGCCGCCGCCCGGGTCAACGGCAGCTCGGTGCCCACCCCGCGGGTGTAGACGGCGCCCTCGTCGACCTGGTTCGCCGCCGCCAGCGCGGCACCGTCGCAGACCGACTGGACCTCCTGCTGCTCCAGGAAGGAGTCGGAGGCAGCGATCGCGCCGAACACCATCAGCGCCCCCACCAGCCAGCAGACCAGCACGAACGGCAGGGTCGACCCGGCCTCGGGGTCGCCGACGTCGGGCGGTCCGGTGCGCACGCGCGCAGCCTAGAGGCCGGCCGCAACGGTGCTCCGCCGTCGTCCACCGGTTGTGGACGACGCCTGTGGACGGTGTGGACGACGACGCCCCGCTCGGCCTGCGACGCCAGCGAGCCTGTGGACGACGGCCGGGGACGACGCCGCCGGGCCGCCAGACTCCCCGGCATGGTGATCGAGGTGGTCCCGGCCCGGCTGTACGCGCTGGCCGGGGTGCTGGACGCCGCATCGGCCCGGGTGGCCCAGGTCGGGGCGACCGGCGACGGCGCGGGGGTGGGCGGTCCGCTCGGCCCGGTCGTGGCCGGGTTCGGCGAGACGGTGGCGGCCGCCGGTGGCTGTCTGGCCGGAGAACTGGCCTGGCTGCGGAGTGCCGTGGCGACGGCCGCCGACTCCTGGCAACAGCTGGACGGCGAACTGCTCGCCGGGCGTGGCACGGCGGTCCCCCGGTGAGCACGCTGCTCCCCACGCCGGCGGAGCTCCCCGACCCGCCGGGCTCCCCGGCTGCCCTGGGCGACGTCCTCGACCAGCTCGCATCGGCCGGCTTCGCCGCGGGGACGACGGTGCACCTGCTGGGCGCGACGGCCGTCGACACCGGCTGGCAGGGAGCCGACGCGGCGGCGGTGACCACCGAGGTCGCCACGGCGACGGCCGTGACCGGCGAGCTGCACAGCGCACTGACGACGGCGGTCGCCCGGCTCGCTGCGCACCGTGAGCTCTGGCTGACCGTGCTCGCGCGGGTCGCCGCCCTGCGCGCCGACCAGCGTGACCAGTTCGCCCACGCCGGGTCCCGGCTCGCCGTGTTGATGGGGCCGGCGTGGGACGGCGGCGTCCCCGCTCCCGGCCGCGACGAGGCCGCCGACCTCGCCGCGGCGGTCGCGGTGGACGACGCCGACCGCGCCGTCGAGCACCGGGCCCTGCTGGACGAGCTGACCGCCGACGCCATCGCCGTCGCGGCGGTGCTCGCCGCGGTCGCTGCACCGCTGGGTGGGGCCGCCCGCCCAGGGGACGCCGAACGGGTGACCGGCTGGCTCGCCGGCCGCCTGCCGGGCTGGGGGGCCGGCGCGCTCACCGCCCTGGGGGTGCAGGCCGCCGACGACCTGACCCGGCCGGGTACGGCCGCGCAGCTCGATGCGGCGGCCGTCCGCTGGTCGGGGCACGCGGCCAGCCCGGCCTTCGCCGCCGCCGTGGTCGGTCGGCTCGGCGCCGACGGGCTCCGCTGGCTGCTCGCCGTGCTCGGCGAGCGGGGTGGATCCGCCGACGCGCTGGCCGGCCTGCTGGCGGTCGCGCTCAGTTCGGTGGCCGGTGGGTCCTCCGTCACGAGCCGGGCCGGCCGGGCGCTCGCCGACCTGCGGTTGGACCCCGCGGACCCCGACGGTGCCGTCGACGTGGTGGCCGTGGGGATGGGGGTCGTGCTGCGCACCCTGGCCGGCCCGGTCGGGGGAGGCGCCTCGCGGCTGGCTGCGTCCTGGGCGAGCCAGTTCCTGGCCCGCGAGGCCGCCCAGGGGGTCGGGTCGGCGGCCCGGGTCGGTCCGACGACACCCGACCCGGTGGCGGCCGCACTGACCGTGCTGCGGAGCGGCGGCGACCGGGGGTCGGCGGGTCGACTGCTCGGCGAGCCGGCGGCCTGGACGACGCTGCTGAGCCGCCCCTGGCCGGCCGGGACGGCGGACCTGGCCGCCGTGGTCTCGCTTGCCGCCGCGGGTCCGGGTGCGTCGGCCGCGGTCGAGGCGGGGCTGCGGGCACTGGGGCGGGGCCTGGCCCCGGACGCGCCGGACCGGGTGCTGGTCGACCAGGGGACGCTCACCGGGATCGGCACTGCGGTGGGCGGCCTGGTGGCCGGGCAGCCCGGCGTCCTCGTGCAGCTGCTCGACGCCGCCGTGCGGGACGGCGGAGCCGACGGCGACCTCGGTGCGTCGACCGACACCGACCTGCGCGGACTGGCGCACCTGTTCGCCGACGAGGCCCGGAGCGAGCCGGTGGTCAGTGCGGTGCACGCCGCGCTGCGAGCCGGGGAGGCGGGCGTGCCGGCGTCGTCGGCCGCAGCGCTCGTCGGTGCCACCGTGGCGGTCCAGGAGCACGGGCAGCGGCTCCGCCATGCGCTCGCGTACAGCCGTGCGCAGGAGGAAGCCGTCGACCGGCAGCTGTTGTGGACGGTCGGGGTGACCCTGCCCAGCGCACCGCTCCGCGGGTCACGGGGGGAGCTCGTCGGCGACGTCCTGGACGCGGCAGCGGGCCTGGTCGGCGCCGACGGCGTGGTGCGGATCGGTCCGGACACCGGCCGGGTCCGCACGGCTGAGGACGCCGAGCGGACGGCGGTCGAGCTGCTGACCGCTGAGGCGCTCCCCCCGGGACCGGTCGGGGCGGCCGCCCGGACCGGTTTCGACCAGGTGGCCGCCGCGCTCGGCCGGCCGGGCCCACCGGCCCCCTCGCCGCTGGACCTGCTCGACGACGTGCCCGACCCGGACGACAGGAACCGGTGGCGCCTGCGCAGACACCCGAACGGGGTCACCCGATGGTGACGTTCAGCAGATCACTCACTGCAGAGCGTAACGACACAACGAAGATCATCAACCCGTTCGTGTTCGATATTGCGCGTGTGGGTGACCGCTTGCAGTCTCTCCACTGCGGTCTGTGCCGGACGACGCTCTGCCCCCGCGTGGGCGGCTACCGCGACCCCGAGTCCTTCCGCGCCCCTCAGGAGACGTCATGACCGGCACCACCTCGCTCGCCACCGCCCGCCCCTCAGCCGTCTGGCTGAGGGGCGGTCGTGACGAGCCGGCTGCCCCAACGGGTGAGGTGGCTGCCCGGAAGGGGCCACCGCTGTTAACGTCTGTCGACCACGCCAATTGACAGACGGGCTGACGTTGGCCGAGCAGCCGGCCCCCCCGCAGTGGGGGGCAGCAGTGATCCGGCGCCCCGAGATGATCGTCGCCGTCGCGCTCTCGGTGGCGGCGGTGCTCGGTGCGCTGACGCTCCCGCATGCCTGGACCACCCCGTCGGTGTGGGCCGTCCTGGCCCTCTTCCTCGCCTTCCTGCTCACCGAGTCGTCCCAGTTGGAGCTCGAGTTCCGGCGCCAGACCTTCGCGGTCTCGCCCTCCGAGCTGGTGCTGGTCATCGCGCTCGTCGAGGTCGGAGGCGTCTGGGCCGTCATCGCCCGCGTGGCCGCCGTGGCCATCGTGCTGGTCCGTCAGTCGCTCCCGTTGACCAAGGCCGCCTACAACATCGGCCTGACCGTCGCCGAGGTGTGCACGGCCCTGCTGGTGCTGTCGTGGCTCCCGCCGCTCGACCTCGACGACCCGCTGAGCTGGTTGTCCCTGGTCCTGGCGCTGCTGGCGGCGACGGTTGTCGGCATCCTGATGACCTGTCTGGCCATCTGGCTGTCCGGGGGCTTCCCGGGCTGGGGGCTGCTGCTCAGCGCGATCCCGGCCTTTGCCGTGGCTCCGCTGAGCGTGGTCGTCGGTGTCGTCGCCCTCCTGCTGACCCGTGAGACGGCGTGGGGCTGGGTGCTGATCGGCCCCCTCGTCCTGGGGGCTGTGGCGATGTTCCGGCAGTCCTCGCACGCCATCCGTGAACGGCGGACCGTCCAGCAGGTCTACGACTTCGCCCGGCGCGTGGAGCTGGTGACCCCGGACGAGGCGGGGACCCGGGAGATCGTGAGCGCGGTCCGCGAGCTGCTCAACGCCGACCGGGTGGCGCTGTGGCTGCCGCCCTACCTCGACGAGGGTCCGCAACTCGTCGTCGACGCCGCCGATGGCGAGCTCGCCTGGTACGACGGTCCCGGCGATCCCGACGACCTGATCCGGCAGCGTGCCCTGGCTCCCGATGCCTCGGGGCCGGTCCTCCTCTGGGCGGCCCGGGCGGAGCCCCGGGAGCTCGCTGCCCTGGCCCGTCGCCACGCCCGCGAGGTGCTCGGCGCTCCCGTGGTCACCGCAGCCGGTGAGCCCGGGTACCTCGAGGTCTGTGACCGGCGCAGCGACGTGGTGACCTTCGCCGACGGGGACCGCAGTGCACTGGAGTCGATGTTGACCCACGTCAACGCCGCGATCCGGCAGCAGCAGCTGCTGAGCCAGATCCGGCACGACGGCGACCACGACCGGCTGACCGGGCTGCCGAACCGGCAGCGCCTGGGTGGGGAGATCGACGCGCTGCTGCTGGCCGAGCCGGCCACCGCCCGGGCCGGGCTGGTGCTGGCGGCCCTGGACGGCTACACCGACGTCACCGACACCCTCGGGCACGCCGCCAGCGACGAACTGCTCCTGGTCACCGCCGGCCTGCTCCGCGAGCACGCGCCGCCGCAGGCCGTCGTCGCCCGGATGGAGGGCGGTCAGTTCGCCGTCCTGCTGCCGGGCCTGTCCCTGGCCGCCACCGAGCGAGCCGCCCGTCGGCTGCGGGAGGCCGCCTCCACCCGGGCCCGGGTCGCCGGGCTGGACCTGGAGGTCGCGCTGACGATCGGGGTGGCTGCGGCGCCCGTGCACGGGTCGGAGTCCGGCACGCTGATCCAGCGGGCGGACGTCGCACTGCTCGCGGCACAGGGCTCGGGGGGAGTGGCGACCTACCACCCCGTCCTGGACCAGCAGAGCCTGCGCCGCCTGCAACTGGGCGCGGAGCTGGAGACCGCGATGGCCGACGGGCAGATCTCGGTCGTCTTCCAGCCGATCGTGGACACCCGCACCGCGGACATCGTCTCGGTGGAGACCCTCGTGCGCTGGGCGCACCCGCGCTACGGGGACATCTCGCCCGACGACTTCATCAGCCTGGCCGAGCAGATCGGCCGGATCGGGCTGCTGACCGACCACGTCCTCGACCGTGCGCTGGACCGCTGCCGGCGGTGGCTGGACCAGGACATCGCCCTGTCGGTGGCGGTCAACCTCTCGGCCCACTGCCTCGCCGAGCCGGACATCGTCGACCGTGTCCGCCGGGCACTGCGCCACCACGGGGTGCCGGGTGAGCTGCTGACCCTCGAGCTGACCGAGGGCAGCGTCGTCGACGACACGGTGCGCAACAGCACCGTGCTGGCCGACCTGCACGCGCTCGGTCTGCGGTTGTCCATGGACGACTTCGGCACCGGCTACTCGTCGCTGTCCCAGCTGCGGCTGCTGCCGATCGACGAGCTGAAGATCGACAAGTCCTTCGTGCTGGGCATGTCGACGAGCCAGAACGAGTCCTTCATCGCCCGGTCGATCGTCGAGCTCGCGCACAACCTGGGGTTGCGCGTGGTGGCCGAGGGGGTCGAGGACGAGGTGACCCGGGACCTGCTGACCCAGATGGGCTGCGACAAGCTGCAGGGCTTCCTGGTCAGCCGCCCGTTGCCGGAGGACCGGCTCGAGGGGTGGCTGCTGGCGCGCACCGGGGTCCGCGCCGCCGCGCCGGGGGCCACCCACCGGCGGCTGTTCGTCCGCACCTGATGCCTTTCGGCCTCCCTGCAGGGGC
>NZ_JAAKGN010000143.1:0-12654 GCF_011039295.1 Modestobacter sp. KNN46-3
CCCACGGACTCCCGCAGCGCGTAGACCTCCCGGGTGACCGGGCCCTCGTCGGTGACCAGGGTGAAGCGGGTGGAGGTGGCATCGGCCAGCGGCGGGGAGCCGAGGTCGGCGGTCTCCGCGATGCCGGCGTCCATCGCCCGGGCGGCGAGCTGCTGCACGGTGGCCTGGTCGACGTGCTGGACCTGCACGTTGGGCCAGGCCGGTCCCGGGTAGATGGCCGGCACCGGCCCCTGGGTGATCACCCGCCCGTCGGCATAGACGCTCACGACCGGCAGCCGCGCGGCCAGCATCTCCGGCGTCGTGAAGCCGCCGACGTCGGCGACCTGGAGGACCAGCGCCTCCTGGCCCTCCGGCAACGAGACCGTCTCCGACTCCGTCGGCGTCTCGCTGGACGGTCCGGGCGGCGCGGCCCCGGTGCCGCCCTGCTCGGCGCAGGCGGTCAGCAGCAGGGTCGCCAGTGCGAGACCGACGGCGGGACGGAGGGCAGGTGAGTTCCGCACAGGGAGTACACGGCTCGGCGGCCCAGGGGGTTCCACGGGTCCTGCGCGCTCCCGCCGGTGCGGAGGGCCGGTCGGACGGCCGGTAGCGTCGTCGTCCGTGCGCCTGGTCATTGCCCGCTGCTCCGTGGACTACATCGGGCGGCTCACCGCCCACCTCCCGCCCGCCACCCGGCTGCTGCTGGTGAAGGCCGACGGCTCGGTGTCCATCCACGCCGACGACCGGGCCTACAAGCCGCTGAACTGGATGAGCCCGCCGTGCTCGGTCAAGGAGGAGCTGACCGACGGCGCGGGCACCTGGACGGTCACCAACAAGGCCGGCGAGCAGCTGATCATCACGATCGAGTCGGTCGAGCACGACTCCCGGCACGACCTCGGCGTCGACCCCGGCCTGCAGAAGGACGGCGTGGAGGCGGACCTGCAGCGGCTGCTCGCGCTGCACGTGGAGACCTTCGGCGAGGGGTGGTCGCTGGTGCGCCGCGAGTACCCGACCGCGATCGGCCCGGTCGACCTGCTCTGCCGGGACGCCGGCGGCGCGACGGTGGCCGTGGAGATCAAGCGCCGCGGCGAGATCGACGGGGTCGAGCAGCTGACCCGCTACCTGGAGCTGCTCAACCGCGACCCGCGGCTGGCCCCGGTCAAGGGCGTGTTCGCCGCACAGGAGATCAAGCCGCAGGCCCGGGTGCTGGCCGCCGACCGCGGCATCGACTGCCTGACCGTCGACTACGCCGTCCTCAAGGGCACCGACGACCCCTCGCAGCGCCTCTTCTAGAAGGACCCCGTCGCCCCCCACCACCCGCTCCGCGCGCGGCGGGCCCCTGCGACGGGGCCGAACTACCAGCCGGTAGGGACTGGGTCGGGCGCTGGTGCGAAACTGCTCGTGATCACCGGACGGCGGAGGGATGGCAGCGTGGCCAGAGAACTGACCGAGGTCGGCGTGGTGGGGCTGGGCACGATGGGTGCCGGCATCGCCGAGGTGCTCGCCCGGGCCGGGTTGTCGGTGACGGCGGTCGAGGTGGCCGACGAGGCGCTGGACCGCGGACGGGCGCACGTCGAGCAGTCCACCGGCAAGGCCGTCGCCCGCGGGAAGCTCGAGCCCGCCGAGCGCGACGCCATCCTGTCCCGGATCCGGTTCACCACCGCGATGGAGGACCTCGCCGTCGCCGAGCTGGTCGTCGAGGCCATCCCGGAGCGGATGGAGCTCAAGGCCCAGCTGTTCTCGAAGCTGGACGCGATCTGTCCGCCGGACACCATCCTGGCGACCAACACCTCCAGCCTGTCGGTCACCGAGCTGTCGGTCACCACCGGCCGCCCCGGCAAGGTCATCGGGATGCACTTCTTCAACCCGGCGCCGGTGATGAAGCTGGTCGAGATCGTGCGCACCGTGGTCACCGAGCCCTCGGTGGTCGAGGACGTCGAGGCGCTGGCCGCGCGGCTGGGCAAGATCGACGTGACCATCGGCGACAAGGCGGGGTTCATCGCCAACGCCCTGCTGTTCGGCTACCTCAACCACGCCGTCTCGATGTTCGAGAACCGCTACGCCAGCCGCGAGGACATCGACGCCGCGATGCGCCTGGGCTGCGGCCTGCCGATGGGCCCGCTCGCGCTGATGGACCTGATCGGGATCGACACCGCCTACGAGATCCTCGTGACGATGTACCAGCAGTCGCGCAACCGGCTGCACGCCCCCGCGCCGATCATCAAGCAGATGATGACCGCCGGGCTGCTGGGCCGGAAGAGCGGCCGCGGCTTCTACACCTACGCCGGGCGCGACTCCGCCGAGGTCGTCCCGGACGCCGCGACGCCGGCCACCGGCGGCGCCGCCGAGGGGGCCCGCCCGATCCGCAGCGTCGGCGTCGTGGGCTCCGGGACGATGGCCGTCGGCATCGTCGAGGTGGTCGCCAAGGGCGGCTACGACGTCACCTTCGTCGCCCGCACCCTGGACAAGGTCGAGGCCGTGCAGCACGCGCTGACCCGGTCGCTGGACAAGCAGGTCGCCCGCGGCCGCCTGGACGAGGCGGAGCGGGACGCCGCCCTCGCCCGGGTCACCGGCTCCGCCCAGCTCGACGACCTCGCCGGCGCCGACCTGGTCATCGAGGCCGTGGTCGAGCACCTGGGCGTCAAGCAGGCGCTGTTCGCCGCGCTGGGGGAGATCGCCAAGCCCGGTGCGGTGCTGGCCACCACGACGTCCAGCCTGCCGGTCATCGAGTGCGCGAAGGCCAGCGAGCGCCCCGGGGACGTCGTGGGGCTGCACTTCTTCAACCCCGCGCCGGTGATGAAGCTGGTCGAGGTCGTCTCCACGATCGCCACCGAGCCCGACGTGGCCGCCACCGCGCACGCGCTGTGCGCGCAGCTGGGCAAGCACGCGGTCTCCTGCACCGACCGCGCCGGGTTCGTCGTCAACGCGCTGCTGTTCCCCTACCTCAACGACGCGGTGAAGATGCTGGAGGCGCACTACGCGACCGCCGACGACATCGACGCGGCGATGAAGGTCGGCTGCGGCTACCCGATGGGCCCCTTCGAGCTGCTGGACGTCGTCGGGCTGGACGTCGCCCTGGCGATCGAGCGCGAGCTGTACACCGAGTTCCGCGAGCCCGGGTTCGCCCCCGCGCCGCTGCTCGAGCACCTGGTGACCGCCGGCTACCTCGGCCGCAAGGCCGGTCGCGGCTTCCGCGACCACGCGAACCGGTAGCCGGTGCCCCGCCGAGGTGGCTCGCGGCGTGGTCCGGGGCGTGCCCGGACCACGCAGCCGGGGCGTGGGCCGACGGCGGCCCGGCAGCCGGTCGAGGAGGCCTCCGACGGCGACTGGGTGGTGCGGCCGCTCAGCGGGGCGGGCAGTGACAAGAGCTACCGCTGCCCGGGGTGTGATCAGCTGATCCCGCCACGGACCCCGCACCTGGTCACCTGGCCGGCCTACGCCCGGGACTCCGACCTGGACCCGTGGGACACCGACTCGGCCGCCGACTGGCGACGGCACTGGCACACCGTCTGCTGGCGGGCCCGCGGCCGCCGCCGCTGAGGAAGGACCACCCTTCCCCCCACCCTTCGCAGGCTCAGGGTGGGTCCCTGAAGGGTGGCCGTTCCATCATCCTGCGGATGCGTGGACGACGACGTTGTCGGTATAGCTGCGGCGGCCGCGGTCGAAGCTGCCGCCGCAGGTGATCAGCCGGAGCTCGGCGCCGGTCGTCGGCCCGTAGACCTCGTCGGTGGGGAAGTCGTCCTTGGGGTGGGTGGCCACCCGGGTCACGGTGAACGTCACCGGTCGGCCGTCGCTGCCGGTGGCGACCACCTGGTCACCCGGGCTGAGCTCCGCCAGTCGGGCGAACACCCCGGGGCCGGTGTGGTCGTCGACGTGCCCGGCCAGCACCGCCGGGCCCACCTCACCGGGCACTGGGCCGGCGGCGAACCAGCCCGCCTGCTGGACGTCCTCCGGGGGCAGCAGGGCGCCGGCGTCGTCGACCCCGATCGGGACGAGGTCGGTGTCCACGCCGATCGCGGCGATGCGCAGCCCGACCGGGGCCGCGACGGTCCGCTTTGCCGGCACCTCCGTGGCGGAGCCGAGGACCACCGGGCCGGGTGGGGAGGCGACCGCGGTGTCGGGCACGGCGTCGCCCGGGTGGTCCACGAGTGCCGCGCTGCCGGCGAGGAGGGCCACCACGAGCAGTCCTGCCCGCAGTGCCGCCCGCCCGCGCCGGCCGGTCGATGTCGTCATCGTCGGCCGGTCAGGACGTCGGGAACGGCGGTGCGTGCCCACGGCGGGGCCGGCGCACCCCGACGGCCAGCAGCAGGGCGGTGAGCGAGAGGGCGGCGAGCGCAGCGCGGCCGACCGGCAGCCCGTCGTCCGCCGCGGTGCCACCGCCGCCGGCCTCGACCCCGCCGACCGGCACGACGCCCGGGCCGGCGGCGTCGAGCGTGGTCGTCACGGTGAGCCCGCCCCCCTCGCGGTCCAGGACGAGCACGGTGTGGACGGCCCCGGCGGCGAGGTCGACGGGCAGCTCGGCAGAGGTGCCGTCGGCGCCGCTGACGACGAGCGTGCCGGCGCCACCGGGCACGTCGACGGGGTCGGTCGACTCGGCGAACGCCAGGTCGGTGGCGAGCACGGTGCCCCCGCCCAGGGCGACGTCCAGCGGGGAGCCGGTCGATGCGGCGTCGAGGACCCGGGCGCGGGCGGAACCGGCCGGCGGCAGCGTGAGGTCGTCGGTCAGCACGGCGAGGCCCAGGTCGGCGAAGAGCCCCACGCCGGCGACCGTGGTCGCGCTCCCGGGGGCCACGGTGACCGTGGTGGCCAGCACCGGCGGGCTGCCCTGGTCGGCCCCGGCCGCGCGGGCGCTGACGGTGTACGTGCCCGCCGGCACGCGCTGGTAGGGCGAGACGTCGCCGTAGCCGACCGCGGGCAGCTCGACCTCGACGTCCGGCTCGGACACCGCGTCGATGGTGGCATCGACCGAGGGGGTGTCCGGGGAGAGGTGGGCCATCCGGACCAGGCCGCTGTCCGCCGGGGGCGCGGCCGCCGCCCCGACGGCGAGCGGCATCCCCAGCGCGCACAGGCCCGCGCTGAGCACGGCGACGAGCGTGGTCCGCGACAGCCGGGCCACGGTGCTCCGCTCCGGTGCTGGTCGGTTCCTTCGATCCCGTGCAGTGCGGGCGAGGTGCGCCGACCAGGGCCGCCGCGGAGCAGTGGCCGCGGTCAGCTCCGGTTCGCCGGGGGCGGCCCGCCCTGCCCGGCCGGCACGGCCGGGGTCGGCTGGACCCGCGTCACCGGACCGCGGGCCGGTACCGGCGGCGTTTGCCGCACGCCGGGCTGGGGCCGCTGCTGCGGTGCCCGCTCGGCCGCCGGCTGCTCCGCCGTCGACCGGCCCGCCGTCGTCCGCTCTGCCGCGGGTGCCTGCTGCTGGCTCGGGTGGGCCGGTGCCGGCGTCCGGACCGGCTGCTGGGCACCGGCCGTGGGCACCGACTGGGCCGGGACCGACTGCGTCTGGACGGACTGGACCGGCACGGCCTGCGTCTCGGTGGGGTGCGGCTGAGCGGTTCCCGGCTCCGGGGCGGCCGGGCGGTCCTCCGCGCCGGGCTGCTCCCCGGTGGGCTCGGATGGCCCGTCCTGCTCGGACCCGGCCGCGGTGGGCTGCGACGGGGCCGCCTCGGCCTGCTGGACCGACTCGGCCGGAGCCGTCGGTCGCGGCTCCTCGTCCCGCGGCGCCTGGTCG
Source organism: Modestobacter sp. KNN46-3 (assembly GCF_011039295.1). Taxonomy (NCBI): domain Bacteria; kingdom Bacillati; phylum Actinomycetota; class Actinomycetes; order Geodermatophilales; family Geodermatophilaceae; genus Modestobacter; species Modestobacter sp. KNN46-3. The sequence continues at coordinate 5,702 of NZ_JAAKGN010000143.1, forward strand.
GAGAGGTCCGGCAGCCGGCCGAGCAGGGTGCGCACGTCGGCCAGCCGGCGGGTCAGGTCGTCTCGCACCTTCCGGATCGCCGCCGCCGAGGCCTCCGCCTCGGTGAGCGTGTGGTGCGCCCGCTCGTCGGCCTCGGCGATCCGCTGCTGGGCGGCGGCGATCGAGGACTGCTCGCGCTCCTCCTCCAGCCGGGCGGCCTCGGTGCGGCGGGCCCGCTGGGCGATCTCGAAGTCCTGCTCGGCCTTGGTGCGACGGCCCACGGAGTCGGCGTCCAGCTGGGCCACCCGCTCCCGGGCCTTGGTGACCAGGTCGTCGGCGCGGGACTGGGCGACCACGGCGATCTGCTCGGCGTGCTGGCGCGCTTCGCCGACCAGGCGCTCGGCCTCGGCCCGGCTGGCGGCCGAGCGCTCCCCGAGGGCGCGCTCCTCGCCGGCGATCCGCTCCCGGATCGCCTCCGCCTCGGCGGCGACGGCGGCCTGCAGCTGGGCGGCCTGCTCCTCGGCCTGGCGGCGGATCTCCGACGCCTCGTCCTGCGCGAGCTGCAGCATGTTGGAGATGCGCTCGCCCATGTTCTCGAACGTGGGCGCGCTGGCACTGGCGGCGCGGCGCCGCAGCGACTCCACCTCGCCGTGCAGCGCCTGCAGCTGACGGGCGAGGTCGGCCGACCGGGACACGGCGGCGTCCCGGTCGGCCAGCGCCACCCGCAGGTCGGCGTCCAGGCTGGCCAGCGTCTCGGCGACCTGGTCGCGGTCGTACCCCTTGCGCACCACGTCGAAGGTGGGGCCGCCGTCGCGGAAACCGAACTCGTCGTCGCGGGGGTCGCTCATGCCCTCATCCTCGCATTGATCCAGTGCCGCAGTCAGCGTGTCGAGGGCCGCACCCCGCGAACTCCCAGGTGGCCCGTCGTCACACGTCGCGGAAGCGGTTGATCGCCGTCAGGTGGCGCTCGCGCTTGGCCGAGTCCTTCACGCCCAGGCCCTCCTCCGGGGCGAGGGTCAGCACGCCGACCTTGCCCTGGTGCAGGTTGCGGTGGACGTCGTAGGCGGCCTGGCCGACGTCGTCCATGGCGTAGGTCTTCGACAGCGTCGGGTGGATCAGGCCCCGGTCGATCAGCCGGTTGGCCTCCCAGGCCTCGCGGTAGTTGGCGAAGTGCGAGCCGACGATCCGCTTGAGGTTCATCCAGAGGTAGCGGTTGTCGTAGGAGTGCAGGAAGCCGCTGGTCGAGGCGCAGGTGACGATCGTGCCGCCCTTCTTGGCGACGTAGACGCTGGCGCCGAAGGTCTCCCGGCCGGGGTGCTCGAAGACGATGTCCGCGTCGTCCCCGCCGGTCAGTTCGCGGATCTTCGCCCCGAGCCGCTGCCACTCCTTCGGGTCCTGGGTCTCCTCGTCCTTCCAGAACCGATAGCCCTCCGCGGAGCGGTCGATGACCAGCTCGGCGCCCATCCGGCGGACGATCTCCGCCTTCTCCGGGCTGCTCACCACGCAGACCGGGATGGCCCCGCCGTTGAGCGCCATCTGGGTGGCGTAGGAGCCGAGCCCGCCGGAGGCGCCCCAGATCAGGACGACGTCGCCCTGCTTCATGTTCGCGCCGTTGTGGCTGACCAGCTGCCGGTAGGCGGTGGAGTTGACCAGCCCCGGGCAGGCCGCCTCCTCCCAGGTGAGGTGCGCCGGCTTGGGCATCAGCTGGTTGCTCTTGACCAGGGACAGCTCGGCCAGGCCGCCGAAGTTGGTCTCGAAGCCCCAGATCCGCTGCTGCGGGTCCATCATCGTGTCGTCGTGGCCGGCCGGGTCCTCGAGCTCGACGGACAGGCAGTGGGCGACGACCTCGTCGCCGGGCTTCCACTTGTTGACCCCGGGGCCGACCGCGACCACGACGCCGGCGAGGTCCGAGCCGACCACGTGGTACGGCAGGTCGTGCTTCCTGGTCAGGTCGTTGAGCCGGCCGTAGCGGGCGAGGAAGCCGAAGGTCGAGACCGGCTCGAAGATCGACGTCCAGACGGTGTTGTAGTTGACCGAGGAGGCCATCACCGCGATCAGCGCCTCGCCCGGCCCGATCTCCGGGGTCGGCACCTCCTCGACGTGCAGGGCCTTGCGGGGGTCCTTCTCCTTGGTGGGCAGGCCCTCGAACATGTCCTGTTCGTCCTTGCGGACCAGCACGGCGCGGTAGGACCCCGGTGTCGGGAGCCCTCCGATCGCGTCGAGGTCGTCGGCGAGGATGGCGTCCCTGATCTGGTCCATGCGTGCGCTCCCGGGTCGTCGTTGGCTCGGAGGGTGCAGGTGGTGGCGCGGAGGTTACTGACCAGTAGCTCCGGTTGACCAGGTCATGTGACCCAGGCGACTCATCCGTGGGTGGCGGGCTCGACCAGCTCGATGAGCACCCCGCCGGCGTCCTTGGGGTGCACGAAGTTGACCCGGCTGTCGGAGGTGCCGCGGCGGGGCTCGTCGTAGAGGAGCCGGAGGCCGCGCTCGCGCAGCGCAGCACTCGCCGCCTCGACGTCGGTGACCCGGAAGGCCAGCTGCTGCAGGCCCGGGCCCGAACGGCCGATGAACTTCGCGATGGTGGACTCCGGGGTCAGGGGTGCGAGCAGCTGGACCCGGGTCTCGCCGTCGCCGAGCGCGAGCATCGCCTCGCGGACGCCCTGCTCCTCGTTGGTCTCCTCGTGGACCGAGTGGATGCCGAAGGTCCTCGCGTAGAAGGCGATCGCCTCGTCCAGGTCGGGGACGGCGATGCCGACGTGGTCGATCGTGGTGAACAGGCCGGTGTGCGCGTCGTCGGGCACGGCGGAGGTCATGCCGCGCATCCTGCCGCCGTCGCTCGGCCACCGGCAGCCGGTTGTGACGGGGTTCACGCTCGTTCGGTGGCCGCGGTCACCGGCCTGGGCCCGCCGGACGGCGCGAGCCCTATCCTGGCGGCAGCCCGTGGTGCCCCGAGGGACTGCCCGAGGAACTGCGCGGTGTCCTGCCGAGACGGTCGCCAACGGCGGTGACCGGAAGCCACTGGAGCCTCGATGAGCCAGCCCGCATCCACCCGTTCCGTCATCGTCGGGGGTGCTCGTACCCCGATGGGCCGCCTGCTCGGCTCGCTGAAGGACTTCTCCGCCGCCGACCTCGGCGGGATCGCGATCAAGGCGGCGCTCGAGCGTGCCGGCATCACCGGCGACCAGGTCGACTACGTGATCATGGGCCACGTCATCCAGGCCGGCGCCGGCCAGAACCCGGCCCGGCCCGCGGCGGTGGCCGGCGGCATCCCGATGTCGGTGCCCTCGTTCACGCTGAACAAGGTGTGCCTGTCCGGCATGGACGCGATCGCGCTGGCCGACCAGCTGATCCGGGCCGGTGAGTTCGAGGTCGTGGTCGCCGGGGGCATGGAGTCGATGACCCAGGCGCCGCACCTGCTGCCCACCTCGCGCACCGGCGTCAAGTACGGCGACGCCACGCTGGTCGACGCGATGGCCCACGACGGGCTCACCGACACCTTCGACCAGGTGGCGATGGGCGCGCTCACCGAGCAGGCCAACAGTCGGTACGGGCTGACCCGCGAGGAGCAGGACGCCTTCGCCGCCGCCAGTCACCAGAAGGCCGCCGCAGCGCAGAAGAACGGCCTGTTCGACGACGAGATCACCCCGGTGCTCATCCCGCAGCGCAAGGGCGACCCGATCGAGTTCCGCGAGGACGAGGGCATTCGCCCGGACACCACCGCGGAGAGCCTGGGCCGGCTGAAGCCGGCGTTCTCGAAGGACGGCACGATCACCGCCGCGACCGCCTCGCAGATCTCCGACGGCGCCTGCGCGGTCGTGGTCATGTCCGCGGCCAAGGCCGAGGAGCTGGGGCTGACCGTGCTCGCCGAGATCGGTGCGCACGGCGTCGTCGCGGGGCCGGACGCCACGTTGCAGAGCCAGCCCTCACGGGCGATCGCCAAGGCCTGTGCGCGGGAGGGCATCGACCCCGCCGACCTGGACCTGGTCGAGCTCAACGAGGCGTTCGCCGCCGTCGGCATCGTCTCCACCCGCGAACTGGCGGTCGACCCGGAGAAGGTCAACCCCAACGGGGGCGCCATCGCGCTGGGCCACCCGATCGGGATGAGCGGCGCCCGGATCGTGCTGCACCTGGTGCTCGAGCTCGGCCGCCGCGGTGGCGGGGTGGGTGCCGCGGCGCTGTGCGGCGGCGGTGGCCAGGGCGACGCGCTGGTCCTGCACGTGCCCGCCCGGGCGTGACCTCGCCGCCGGAGGGCACGGCCGTCCAGTCGCCGGCCGCCGTTGTCCCGTCGGGGCGGCGGGGCCGGCGGGCGGCCGACGTCGGCACCCTGGTGTCCCGCGCCCGCGAGGGCGACGCCCGCTCGGTGGCCCGGCTGATCTCCCTCGTCGAGGACGCCAGCCCGCTGCTGCGCGAGGTCGCGGCCGCGCTCGCGCCGCACACCGGCCGGGCCCGGGTCCTGGGCCTCACCGGCCCGCCCGGGGTGGGGAAGTCCACGACCACGACCGCCCTCGTGCGCGCCTTCCGCCGGGCCGGCCAGCGGGTCGGGGTGCTGGCGGTCGACCCGTCGTCCCCCTTCTCCGGCGGCGCGCTGCTGGGCGACCGGGTGCGGATGCAGGACCACGCCGGCGACAGTGGCGTCTACATCCGCTCGATGGCCTCCCGCGGCCACCTCGGCGGGCTGGCCTGGGCCACCCCACAGGCGATGCGGGTGCTCGACGCCGCCGGCTGCGATGTCGTCCTGGTGGAGACCGTCGGGGTGGGGCAGTCCGAGCTGGAGGTCGCCTCGCTCGCCGACACCACGCTGGTGCTGCTGGCGCCGGGGATGGGTGACGGGATCCAGGCGGCCAAGGCCGGCATCCTCGAGGTCGCCGACGTCTTCGTCGTCAACAAGGCCGACCGGGACGGCGCGGACACCACCGTGCGCGACCTGCGGGCGATGCTCTCCCTCGGCGGCCGGCACACCGAGGCCGGGGCCTGGCGCCCACCGATCGTGAAGACGGTCGCCTCCCGCGACACCGACAACGGGGTCGACGACGTCCTGGCCCGGCTCGCCGAGCACGGCGAGTGGCTGGACTCCTCCGGGGAGGGGCGCCGGCGGCGGGTCGAGCGCGCCGCCCGCGAGGTCGAGGCGATCGCGGTCGCCGGGCTGCGGGAGCGGATGGGCGACGTCTCCGGCTCCGCGGCGCTCGGTGCCCTGGCCGAGCAGGTGGTGGCGGGGGAGACCGACCCCTACCGCGCGGCCGACCAGCTCATCGCGCACCTCTAGGGGTCGGCGGGCAGGATGGCGGCGTGAACGGGACCCCGGATGCCGTCGTCGTCGGAGCCGGACCGAACGGGCTGGCAGGCGCGCTGCGGCTGGCCGCGGCCGGGCTGTCGGTGCGGGTGGTCGAACGCGGCGAGCGGGCCGGCGGGGGGCTGCGCACCGAGGAGGTGACGCTGCCGGGCTACCAGCACGACATCTGCGCCTCGGTGCACCCGATGGCCGCGACCGCGCCGTTCTTCCAGGAGTTCGACCTGGCCTCCCGCGGGGTCCGGCTGCTGCAGCCGGAGATCAACTTCGCCCACCCGCTGGACGGCGGCCGCGCTGCGGTCTCGCACCACTCGCTGGAGCAGACCGCCGCCGGGTTGGGCCGGGACGAGCGTGGCTACCGCAGGCTCTTCGGGCCGCTGCTGCGCCAGGCCGACGAGATCACCGACTTCTTCCTGACCTCGGCGTTCCGGCGGCTGCCGCCGGTGAAGGGGTTCGCCGGGATCGCCGGCTTCGGGCTGCAGGGGCTGCCCAGCGTGGGCTGGCTGGCCCGCCGGCACTTCGACGACGACGCGGCCCGGGCGCTGATCGCCGGTGCCGCCGCGCACGGGATGCTCGACCTGAGCCGCCCGCTGACCGCGGCGCTGGGCATGTTCCTGGGGATGATGAGCCACCACAACGGCTGGCCGCTGATCGAGGGCGGCTCGCAGCGGCTGGCCGACGCGATGGTCACCGCCCTGGAGCAGCAGGGCGGCGAGGTCGTCACCGGCCACGAGGTCACCGACCTGCGCGAGTTCGACGGCGTCCCGGCCGTGCTGCTGGACACCTCGCCCAGCGCGTTCGTGGCGATGGCCGGCAACCAGGTGTCCCCGGGCTACCGCCGCTGGGTGAAGCGGTACAAGCACGGGCCCGGGGTCTTCAAGGTCGACTGGGCGCTGTCGGAGCCGGTGCCGTGGGCCAACGCCGACGTCCGCCGGGCCGGCACGGTGCACGTCGCCGGGACGATGGAGGAGACGATCGCCGGGGAGGCCGCGCCGGCGGCCGGGCGGATCACCGACCAGCCGTACGTGCTCGCCGTCCAGCCCACGGTCGTCGACCCCTCGCGCGCCCCGGAGGGCGGGCACGTCTTCTGGGCCTACGTGCACGTGCCGCACGGCTCGACCGTCGACATGACGGAGGCGATCGAGGCGCAGGTGGAGCGGTTCGCCCCGGGGTTCCGGGACACGATCCTGGCCCGGCACACCATGCACGCCGGGGAGATGGAGCGCTGGAACCCCAACGACGTCGGCGGGGACATCTCCAACGGCGAGGCGTCGCTGCGGCAGATGCTGGCCCGGCCGGTGCCGCGGTGGAACACCTACAAGACCCCGGTCCGCGGCACCTACCTGGCGTCCTCGGCGACCCCGCCCGGGCCCGCCGTGCACGGCCATTGCGGCGACAACGCCGCGCGGGTCGCCCTGCGCGAGGTCTTCGGCATCCGGGACGCCGAGGTCAGGAAGAAGTCGGTGATCTCGTCGGCCTGGCGCAGCAGCGGCCCGAAGAGCCTGCGGTAGCCACGCTCGTCCCGGCCCAACCCGGCGGCGGTCTCGCACCACTCGCTGGAGCAGACCGCCGCGCGGCCGCCGTCCAGCGGGTGGGCGAAGTTGATCTCCGGCTGCAGCAGCCGGACCCCGCGGGAGGCCAGGTCGAACTCCTGGAAGAACGGCGCGGTCGCGGCCATCGGGTGCAC
>NZ_JAAKGN010000144.1:0-12626 GCF_011039295.1 Modestobacter sp. KNN46-3
ACCGTCACCGACACCGACGGCACCACTCAGGAGGTGACCACGCAGCCGACTATCCCGGCGCTCAGCGCCTGACCCGACATGAAGATCACGCGGTAGTCGTCACACACCACGCCGGCGGACTTGACCCAGACCCGTGTTGAGTTAGTGCAGAACAAGTGTCAAGAGGCGACCCCTGCGGGGTCGCCCCAACGACGGCCGCAGGACGGGGGGTCGGTCACAGGCCGCGACTCGGGTGCTCCGCACCCTCCAGCCGCGCCCTGCGGTCGCCCCCCCGTCCGTCGAGGGCGCCACAGGTGCCGACGCGGCGCACGGGCGCCCTCCGGGCGTCCCGTCGGGCAGACCCGTGCACCACGACGACCCCCGCGGCAAATGCACTCACTACCGGGGGTCCAGGGAAGAACGGGAGTCCAAGGACAGGCCCGAGTTACGTTGCTACCTCAAGTCAAGCGGGGCGCTGCGCGCCCCACTCAGCTTGGTTCAGGGTTCAAGAGGCGTTCGCGCACCGCCGCAAGTTCGTCGGGTCGCTCAAGGTTGGGGTAAGAACGAATGACGACAGCGCCGCCAGCGTTGACTATCCAGCGTTCCTCGTTCCGCATCGCTACGCCGTCATTGTTCTTCAACGGACTCACCCATCCGGTCCACTGGACATGATCGAACACTTCGCCGTGGATCATTCCTTCGTATGTGACAGTCACTTTTACGAGTTTGCCCGCAACGGCGTCGCTGCCCGATAGCCAGACCGACAGAGAGTCCTCGAATAGCTGCCCCGGCCTGAGTGTGATAGGGGGGTGAGCGTTAGACCTCCACGGCTGGAGGTTCTGAGTCGTGTAGTCGAACGCGACCCGAGCGGGTGACTGTCCGACGTTGCGCAGTGAAATCGTCAGCGAGACCAAGAAAGACAAGTTTCGGAGTTGAGGTTCGTACCACTGGTCCGCGTCGATCAATACGCGCGAGTTCGCTCCCTGCTCGCGAACCTCCGTATCTAGCAGCGCGATCTCCATGAGGACTAAGGGGGATATCGCGTCGATTCTCGACTTTGCAGCCTCCTGCACAGAAGTTTCAGATGCATCCGCTAACCGCCGCGTCGCCTCCGCCTGATTGGCTGCCACGCGCGCCTGTTCCGCCAGAAGTTCTCGTTGAGCCCTAATTTCATCGAGCTGCGACAAGCTCAGCGCGGTCAACTGGCTCGACTCCTTCACTGACTCCTTGGTCGATTGAGCCAACCGGTAGGTGTAGAGAGCCAACCCCAACGTGCCTAATGCCGTGCCCACAGTGGCGAAGGCCGTGAAGGCCGCAAGGAAGTCGAGGGTATACGCGATCCAGGTTGCGAGGACGAGCGCAAGGACAACGGCAGAAGCGATGACCGTCATTCGTCTCTGAACTCCCACGCGCTCATCCCCCGTTGTCTCAGTCCGCGATTCTCCCAGCAGGACCGGGGGAAGGACATCCCCGGCCCCCCACCGCCAAGCGGTCGGCCCCTCCGCCTGGCTGGACACAGGCGCGGGTAAGTCCCCCGTCACAGCCGAGCCAGGCGCCTCAAGATTCGCCGGTACTGAAGGATGAACTCGCCAACCGGCCTAGGGTCTCCGTCGTAAAATGCACTGGAGTCGACCCCGTGGTCTTCGTCTAGCTCTAGCTCCGACCGCAGGTGGCGCAGAGAGTTCCTGTCAACTTCGCGTCCGTCATCGCCGTACCCAACCTGTACGCGCAGTGTGCGCCTACGTGTTCCAAAACCGAACCGACCAGGAGCTTCGAGCACCCGCGTGATGTTCATACGATTGCCGACGTTTTTGGCCTGTTCACATACGCAACCGTAATCCGAGAGAACTCGCCGCAGGCGGTGCCACTTAATTATCCGCTCGCCGCGGGCAATGGCGCGAGTATTGCTGCGGGTCCACTCCGCCATCGCCAGGACCTCGCGGTCTGCACGATCTGGCCACTCGCGAGGAATGAGGCGGTGCTGCGCTACTCGAAGGATGAATCTGAACAGTTCTTCGTCATCACACGTCGGCGCGAAACCATGCTCGTCTAAAAAGACCAGGTAAGCGACGAGAGCGGTTCGCTTGTTGCCGTTCCAGAATGCATGGTTGTTAGCCAGCGAGTGCGCGAGTGCGGAAGCGGCCATCTCCACCGTCGGATACTTGAACTGGTCGCCGGAACTGGTCTGGGGACGAGCGCAGGCCGACGACAGCAGATCATCCGATCTCGTCCCGGGCGTGTCGATCGGGTTGTCGCTAATTTCGAAATCGTCGAAGAGCTGTTGATGTATGGCGCGGACCTCATCCTCGGAAAGGAAGCGCAAGTCACGTGGCCTGCCGACCGTTCTCCAAACGAGCGGCGGTGCGACTTGCGGTACGTGGTCAGGTCTTCCTGCCTTCGGAACGGTGACCGTCCGAAGGTCCACGACTCTTTCGCCTTGCCGCTCGTAGCGTCGCACGATTGCGACACCACCCTTGGGCAGAGTCCTGGCACCGGACCCAAGACGGAGACCGTCACGCTCCAGCAAGTCTCGCAACTCCTGGTCCGCCAAGTCCAACCGATTCTTCCAGTAGTCAACGGAGTTCAACTGCGATTTTGAGGCCAGCCCAAGCGCTGTACGAGCTCGGCTTAAGTGACTCGCTGGCACGGGATCGGTCGGACGAAGCACGTTGTCTATACCCAGATCCCACAGCGTCACGAGCGCCTCGTCCAAGTCAAGCCCCGCTTCGGCCGCCAATTGAGCCACCGTGCTCTTTGCCGCCACGCCACCCCTCCGTAACCATCACCTCACGCAAAGGTACGTGAGGGGGTGGTCCTACGAGTTGGCGGAGTTCTGCAGCGAGGTCTCTCCGCCGTGGAGCCAGTGGATCAGGTGGTGGACGTCGCACCACCAACTCGGGGCCCCACAGCCGGCGAACACGCAGGCCTCGTCCCGCCGTTCGACGGCCTTGCGCAGCCCGGGGGTGACGACCCGGTGGTCCCGGCCCAGATCCAGCGGCACTCCGCCGGGGCCCATCACGATCCGGGAGATGCTGCCGTCACAGGCCAGGTACCGGGCCCGCGCCGCGGAGATCGTCGCCCCGAAGCCCATCTCCCCCGCACCGGCGCCGGTGGCCGGGTCGACCAGGTCGTCCAGGTCGATGCCGACGACCACGTGCGGCTTGACGGTCCGCAGGATCGGCAGCTGCCCGGAGGCCAGCTGGTTGTCACACAGCTGCACCAGCGCGTCGGCGTTCTGCTGGGTGCGGGTGCGGTCGTCCCCCTTGGGCCGGTCGGCCTGCACGATCGACTCGACCGCCGCCTGCACCTTCTCCCCACCGACGGCATCCAGGTCGAACCGGCCGGTGACACTCCCATCGGCGTGCTTGACCATCGTCAGCCGACGCCCCTCGGTCGGATCCGGCTCCGGGCCATCAGGGTCGAGGGCGTCGTCGAAGGCCTGCACCGCGGCGGCCAGCGACTCGTGCGGGGACTCTCTGCAGCTACCTGCGCCCACACCCGATCGAACGCGCCCAGGTCGATGCCCTGCTCCTCGGCCCGGGCCACCTCACCGGCCCCGATCTTCTCGGCGACCACGTTCACCTGCGCCGCGGTGATGTCACCGCTGACGAACCCGGCCGCCAGCACCGGGAAGCGCTCCAGCACCCGCCCCGACCGCACGATCCGCGACGCCTCCGCCTGCGACAGCCGCGCGTGCCCGATCAGCCACGACCGCATCGACTTCAACCCGTCGCGCTCCGCCGCCTGCATGACGTCCGCACGCCGAACCGTGCGGGTCAACTCCGCCGACGCACGGTTGACCAGCTGCACCAGGAACGCCGTCCGGTCCAGCACCTGCCCGTCCGTGAGCGAGTGCAGATCGTCCGACGCGAGGGCGTCCAGAGCTGAGTGCAACTCGCTCACGACACCTCCCGCATCATTCGAACGTGTGTACGAATGATATCGCCTCAGAGGCGCCTGCACCACACAAACACGCTGGTCAGAAGCTTGTCCACAGATGTGCGCAGCCCCTTGACGGACCAAGGGGGAACCCCGTCACCCGGCCGAGCCGGGTCCCGGCAGCAGGCCGCGTTCGACCGCGACCAGGACCGCCCGGGTGCGGTCGTCGACCCCGAGCTTGGCGAACACCCGCAGCAGGTGCGTCTTCACCGTCGCCTCACCGATGAACAGCTCCCGGCCGATGTCGGCGTTGGTCAGCCCGCGCGCCACCCCGGACAGCACCTGCAGCTCCCGGGCCGTTGGCGTCTCGACCGCCGGTGCCCGCATCCGCGAGACCAGCCGGGCCGCGACCGGCGGCGCCAGCACCGTCTCCCCACGGGCCGCCGCCCGCACCGCGTCGGCCAGCTGCGGCAGCGGGGTGTCCTTGAGCAGGTAGCCGGTCGCCCCGGCCTCGACCGCGCGCACGATGTCGGCGTCGGTGTCGTAGGTGGTCAGCACCAGCACCCGCACACCCGGGTGCGCGGCGGCGATCCGGCCGGTGGCCGTCACGCCGTCCATCCGGGGCATCCGCAGGTCCATCAGGACGACGTCCGGTGAGTGCTCGGCGACCGCCGCCAGCGCGGCCAGCCCGTCGCCGGCCTCCCCCACGACCTCCAGGTCCGGCTGGGCGGCCAGCCAGCCGACCAGCCCGCCGCGCACGACAGGGTGGTCGTCCACCACCAGGATCCTGATCACGCTCGCTCCGTCCCGGTCGCCGGCGCGCCCCCGGGTGCGCGCTCGACCCGCGCCTCCGCGGTGGTCATCGCGCCGGCACCTGCACCGTCACCCGGGTGCCCTCCCCCGGCGCCGAGACGACGTCGACCGCGCCGCCCACCTGCTCGGCCCGGTCCCGCAGCCCGGCCAACCCGACCCCGGCCGCAGCCTCCGGGTCGAAGCCCACCCCGTCGTCGGAGACGTGCACCGACACCTGCCCCGCCTCCCCCACCCCGATCCGCAGCACCACCGCGCTGGCCGCGGCGTGCCGCCGGACGTTGGCCAGCGCCTCCTGCGCTCCCCGCAGCAGCACGATCTCCTCCGCCCGGGTCAGGCCGACGTCGTCCGCCAGCGCAGCAGTGTCCAGCCGGGTGGGCAGGCCGGTCTCCCGGCCGAACCGCTCGGCGAGCCGTTCCAGCGCCTCCCGCAACGTCGAGGAGTCCAGCGCCACCGGCGCGAAGGCGGCGACCATCGCCCGGGCCTCGGCCAGGTTCTCCCGGGCGACCTCCTCGATCAGCGCCACCCGCTCCGCGGCCGCACCCGGGTCGCCGGGCAGCTGGGCCGCCGCGGTCTGGGCCAGGACGACGATGCTCGTGTAGCCCTGCGCGAGGGTGTCGTGCACCTCCCGGGCCCAGCGCTCCCGTTCCGCCGCGACGCCCTGCTCGCGGTGCGCGGCGGCCAGCTCGGCGCGGGTCGACTCCAGCTCCCGGATCAGCAGCGCCCGCTCGCGGCTCTGCTCCAGGACCCGGGTGACCCACAGACCCATCGCCACGCTGAACGCCGCGCCCACCAGGGTCTGCCCCGGCCCGGACATCGGCTCGGTGCCCTCCCGCCAGTGGACCAGCGGGCCCAGGGTGGCCGCGACCGTCAGCGCGCCGGTCCACAGCAGCCCCACCTGGACCGACTCGGCAAGGAACCACACCTGCGGGAACGCCAGGAACATCAGGAAGAGCAGCTCGGGGAACTCCCAGGCCAGCACCCCGACCGCCCCGACGAGCACCGCCAGGTAGGCCGTGGCCCGGCGCTGGTCCCGGCTGGTGACGGCGGGCGCACCGAGCGTCGCATAGGCCACGACCAGCACGCCGAGAGCGCTGAGCAGCACCGCCCGGGAGCCGACGTCGCTCAGCAGCGTGTCCAGGACCGCCAGTGAGACGAACAGCCCGAAGGCGACGTGCAGCACCAGCACGGTGACCCGCCACCCCCGCTCGGACAGCGGCGGTCCGCCGTCGTCCCCACCGGGCGGGGGGACGACGGCGGACCGGAGCCGGGAGCCGACGGTCATCCGTCGGCCCGGCGCCAGCGGAACGTGCGCACGCACACCATGACGCCGATGATCACCCATGCCACCAGCACCAGGGCGGTCATCCCGTGCTCCCATCCGCCGGCGACATCGAACGCGTCCGCCTGCTCGGGCAGGAACGCCGAGCGCATCCCCTGGGTCAGCCACTTCAGCGGGAACACCGCGGCGACCTGCTGCATCCAGCCCGGCAGCTCGGGGAAGGCGAAGAACACGCCGGAGAAGAACTGCAGCACGATCGCGAACGCCGAGATCGAGGTGGTCAGCGAACTCGCGCTGCCCGGCAGCGCCGAGACCGCGATGCCGAGCACCGTGCCGGCCAGCGCGCCGAGCGCGGCGACCCAGAGGAACGTCAGCCAGTGCCCCAGGTCGACCGGCAGCGGCACGTCGTAGCCGTAGCGGGCCACCGGCAGCAGCAGCGCCAGCTGCGCCGCGGTCGTCACCAGCACCTGCCCGGCCTTGCCGGCGAAGTAGGCCGCCGGCGGGGTGCCCAGGAGCTGCAGCCGCTCCAGCTGGCCGGCCTCGCGCTCGGCGGCGATCGCCGTCCCGACCGCCTGGAAGCTGGTCAGCATGATGCCGGTGGCCGCGATCCCGGCCAGGAAGTACTGCGGGAACGGCACCCCGCCGGGCAGCACGTCACCGCCGAGCACCGAGCCGAAGACGATCATCATCACGACCGGGTAGGCGAAGGAGAACACCACCTGCTGGCGCTCGCGGGCGAACAGCCGCAGCTCCACGCCGACCCGGGCCAGCGCGATGCGGGCGGTCGACGGCGGTGCCGGGCGAGCAGCGGTCAGGACGGTCATCGGGTCTCTCCTCCATGGGTGGCGACCAACTGGAGGTAGACGTCCTCCAGGTCGGGGCGGGTGACGGTGAGGCCGGGGACCTCGGCGTGCGGATGGGCGGCGAGCAGGTCGCGCAGGACGGCGGCCGGCGTCTCGGTGGGCACGGCGCGCCAGCCGCCGTCGTCCCGCCAGCGGACCGTGGCCTCCCGGCGCAGCGCGGCGCCGAGCTCGGCCGGCGGGGCGACCTCGACCAGCCGGCCACCGGCGATCACCCCGACCCGGTCGGCGAGCTCGGCGGCCTCGTCGAGGTAGTGGGTGGTCAGCAGGACCGTCGTCCCACCGGCCCGCAGGTCACGCACGAGCTGCCAGAACTGCCGGCGGGCCACCGGGTCCATCCCGGTCGTCGGTTCGTCGAGGAAGACCAGCTCGGGCCGGCCCTGCACCCCGAGGGCGACGGCGAGCCGGCGCCGCTGGCCGCCGGAGAGCCGACCCACCCGGGTGTCGGCCTGCTCCTCCAGTCCGACGGCCGCGAGCAGCTCGTCGGTGGGCTGCGGCGTCGAGGTGTACCGGGCGAAGTGGTCGAGCGTCTCCCGGACGCTCAGCGCCTGGCCGGCGCCCTCTCCCTGGCTCACCACCCCGATCCGGGCCCGCCAGGCGCGACCCGCGGTGGCCGGGTCCTCCCCCAGCACCGCGACCTCGCCGGCGTCGCGCCGCCGCACGCCCTCGAGCACCTCGATCGTCGTGGTCTTGCCCGCGCCGTTGGGCCCGAGCAGCGCGAAGCACTCCCCGCGCCGCACCTCGAGGTCCAGTCCGTCGAGGACGGCCTTCCCCCCGTAGCTCTTCCGCAGCCCGCGGACCTCGACGGCCGGGGCTAGCCCGCCGGTCGTGGTCGGCGGGGGCGCTGCCTCCGTCATCGTCATGCCCCGAGCCTGTCGCCGCGCCAGACCCGCCGGGACCACCGGAGCGTGGGTCGCCCGTCCACCGATCGGTGGACGGCGGAGGCCGCCACCGCCGTGTCCGAAAGCCGCCAGTCGACCGGGTGGGACGGTGCCATGCTCGTGTCATGACCGAGGTGCTGGAACGGGGACGGCTCGACGTGGAGCACTGCTACCGCGCCGTCACCAGCCGCGACCCCCGCTTCGACGGGTGGTTCGTCACCGCGGTGCACACGACCGGCATCTACTGCCGCCCCTCCTGCCCGGCGCGCACGCCGCTGGAGCACAACGTCTCCTTCCACACCACCGCCGCCTCGGCCCAGGCGGCCGGCTTCCGCGCCTGCCGCCGCTGCCGCCCGGACGCCGTCCCCGGGTCGCCGGAGTGGGACGTCCGCGCCGACGTCGTCGCCCGGGCGATGCGGCTGATCGCCGACGGCGAGGTCGAGCGCGGCGGTGTCGGCGGGCTGGCGGCGCGGCTGGGCTACTCCGAGCGCCAGCTGCACCGGCTGCTCACCACCGAGCTGGGGGTCGGCCCGCTGGCGCTGGCCCGCGCGCAGCGCGCCCAGACCGCCCGGCTGCTGATCGAGACCACCCTGCTGCCGATGGCCGACGTCGCGTTCGCGGCCGGCTTCGCCAGCATCCGGCAGTTCAACGACACGGTGCGGTCGGTCTTCGGGACGACGCCCTCCGCGCTCCGCCCGGCCACCCCGCGCAGCGACGGCGGCGCCCCCGGCTGGCTGACCCTGCGGCTGGCCGCCCGCGCGCCGTTCGCCGCCGACGAGGTGCTGCTCTTCCTCGGCGCGCACGCCACCCCGGGCCTGGAGGAGTGGGACGGGACGACGTTCTCCCGGGTCCTGGACCTCCCGCACGGCCCCGCCGTGGTCCGGCTCTCCCCCGCTCCGGACGGCGGGCCGGCGGTGCTGGCCCGGCTGCGGCTGACCGAGTTGCGGGACCTCGGTGTGGCCGTCTCCCGGTGCCGGCGCCTGCTGGACCTGGACGCCGACCCGGCCGCCGTCGACGCGCTGCTCGGCGCCGACCCGGCGCTCGCCCCGCTGGTGACCGGTGCCCCGGGACGGCGGGTCCCGGCCGCCCCCGACGCCGAGGAGCTGGCGGTCCGCGCGGTGCTCGGCCAGCAGGTCTCGGTGGCCGGCGCCCGGACGCTCACCGCCCGCGTGGTCACCGCGGCGGGCCGGCCGCTCGCCGAGCCGGTCGGCACCCTCACCCACGCCTTCCCCCGCGCCGACGCCCTGGTCGACGCCGATCTGTCCGAGGTCGGGCTGACCGGGGCCCGCCGCCGCACGGTGCACACCCTGGCCGCAGCGCTGGCCACCGGCAGCGTCCCCCTCGACCCCGGCGCCGACCGCGACGAGGCCCGCCGCCAGCTGCTGGCCCTGCCCGGCATCGGCCCGTGGACGGCGGCCCTCGTCGGACTGCGCGGGCTGGCCGACCCCGACGTCTGGCTCCCCGGCGACCTGGCGCTGCGGCGCAGTCTCGCCGCGCTCGGCAGCTCCGACGCCGACGCCGCGGCCCGCTGGCGACCGTGGCGTTCCTACGCCGTGATGCACCTGTGGGCGCTGGCCGTCCCGTCCCTGTTCACCCGCGGCACCACTCCCGATCGGAGCCCGTCATGACCACCGCCCCTGCCCGCTACGCCTGCGTGGCGACCCCGCCCGGACCGTTCACCGTGCTCGTCACCACCGACCCCGACGGCACGGACGTCGTGCTGGCCAGCGGCTGGACCGACGACGTCGGCGAGCTGCTGCCCGTCGTGCACCGCTCACTGCGGCCGACCTGGGTGGAGCACGCCGACGAGCTGCCGGTGCTCGACGTCGTCGCCGCCTTCACCGCCGGGGACGTGACCGCGATCGACGCCGTACCGGTGCGCCAGCGCTCGGGCCCCTTCCTCACCGACGCCTGGGAGGTGCTGCGCACCGTGCCCGCGGGCCAGCCGGACACCTACGCCTCCTTCGCCGAGCGCTGCGGGCGCCCGTCGGCCGTCCGGGCCGCGGCGGGGGCGTGCGCGCGCAACGCCGCGGCGCTGTTCGTCCCCTGCCACCGGGTGCTGTCCACCGGCGGCGGCCTGGGCGGCTTCCGCTGGGGCACGCCGGTGAAGCGCTGGCTGCTGGACCACGAGGCCGAGCACTCCCCCGTCGCCGCCTGACCGGCGCGCCCGGCCGGTTCACCGGAACTGTCGGACCCGTCCGGCAACCTGACCGGCATGGACGCCGCCTCCCTGCTCGTCGGGCTCCTCATCGGTGCGCTCCTGGCCGCCGCCGTCACGCTCGGCGTGGTCGCCGTCCGCGGGCGGGCCGGAGAGGCGCCGGGGGCCCTCGAACCGGTGCACGAGTCGCTGGACCACCTGCACCGGCTGCTGGCCGGCATCGAGCGCGACCGGGCCACCGCACACGGTGAGCTGCGCGAGCAGGTGGGCACCATCGGCCAGACCTCGGCCCTGCTGCGTCAGGAGACCGCCGCCCTGGTCACGGCGCTGCGCACCCCGCACGTCCGCGGGCGCTGGGGCGAGCTCCAGCTGCGCCGGGTCGTGGAGGTGGCCGGCCTGCTGGAGCACTGCGACTTCGTCGAACAGCCCTCCGGCACCACCGACCAGGGCGCCGGCGTGCGCCCCGACCTGATCGTCACCCTCGCCGACGGCCGGCAGGTGATCGTCGACGCCAAGGTGCCGTTCACCGGGTACATCGAGGCGGTCCAGGCCACCGATCCGGCGGTGCGCGCCCAGCGGGTCGCCGACCACGCCCGGCAGCTGCGCGCCCACATCGACGTCCTCGCCGCCCGCCGCTACCCGAGTGCGTTCGGCACCGCCGCACCCTTCACGGTGCTGTTCGTCCCCGCCGACGGCTTCCTCACCACGGCCCTGGAGGCGGAGCCGGCACTGCTCGAGCACGGCTTCGGCCGCGACGTCATCATCGCCACCCCGAGCACGCTGCTGGCCCTCCTCCGCACGGTCGCCTACTCCTGGCGACAGGAGCGGCTGGCCCACGACGCCGCCGCCGTGCTCGAGGCCGGGCGCACGGTCCACGCCCGGTTGAGCACCCTGTCCGGGCACCTGACCCGGCTCGGCTCGGCCCTGGGGTCGGCGCTGACCCGGTACAACGAGACGGTCGGCTCCTACGAGCGCTCGGTGCTGGTGGCCACCCGCCGGTTCGACGACCTCGGCGTCGCCGCCGCGCCGGTGCCGACCCCGGCACCGGTCGAGGGCACGGTCCGCGCACTGCGGCCGCCGTCTCCGGAGCTCCCCGGGTTCGAGGAGCGCGACGGCACCACGGGCTGACCCTGAGCCCGGGCTCTACCTGGATCGCTCAGGTGGCCGCGCCCGCGGTCGTCGATCCGCCCGGCAGCGGACGATCGGGGGCCGCGGCACCGGCCTGCGCGAGGCGGCCCTCCGCCACCCGGATGGCCGTCAGCTCCAGCTCGGCGGACACCGCGAAGGCCAGGAAGATCGCACCCGAGGTCAGCTGCGCCCAGAAGAGCAGGGCGATCACGCCGGTCAGTGGTCCGTAGGCCGAGCCCAGGTAGCTGATCAGGTTCAGTGCCCCCGCCAGCAGCAGGGTGAGCCCGGTCCACAGTGCCAGGGCCAGGGTGCTGCCCAGCACCAGCAACGACCAGCCGGGCTGGCGACGGTACGGAGCCCGGCGCAGCATCAGGGTGATCGCGGTGAGCAGCAGCCCGACGGCGACCGGGCCGACCACCAGCACGACGACCTCCTCCTCGATGCCGTACACGTCGTCCATCGCCTCGGCTGCGGGCACGAGCGTGGTCACCAGCACCGACCCCACCAGCAGCGGAACCCCCGCGATGCCGGCCAGCACCAGCGCGCGGCGGTACTTCTCGACGGTGGGCCGGTCCCGCTGGATGCCGTAGATGCGGTTGGCCCCGCGCTCGAGCTGGCCCATGGCGGTCGCCATCGCGAGCGTCGCCGCGGCGAGCCCCAGGGCCGTGGCGAGGGGGATCCCGTCCGGCTGGTCGCTCCACGGCGACAGCACCCGCCGGACCATCGCGTCGGAGGACCTGGGCGAGAGCTGCAGCACCGTCCGGTCGACCAGCAACCGCAGCGACGGCGTCTTGAGCAGGTTGCTCAGGCCGATCGCGGCGATCAGCAGCGGCACCGCGGCCAGTGACAACTGCAGCCCGAGCGCCCGGGCGTGGGAGAAGCCGTCGCCGTAGCGGAAGCGGGCCCACGATGCGCGCCACAGGTCGCTGACCCGGCAGCTGCGCAGGACCGCCCACGCGGCGCGGGCGGTCAGCCGCTCCTCGTCCCGCGCGGCGACCTCGGGGACCAAGCTCACCGAGCTCATGCGAGCAGGTCCTCCTGGTGGGGTCGTGGACGGACGCGATGCCCGCACCGCCGGCTCCACGCTGCGGGGCAGGCCAGCCCGTGGTCCTTCCCCCCGCCGTCCTCCGTCCATGCCCGCGTGTCGGGATCGTCACCGAACCGCCACGTCGGGATCAGCCGCCGGGTGGCCTCGGGGGCGCGTGGGGCGAGTGGGGTCCTCGTGCCCAGAATGCGCCACCTCGGTGGGACGACACCGGCGAGTTCTGGCCCGCCACTCCCGGCCGGGTCCAGCGTTCACTCAGGAAGGGCCGATACCGTGGCCCGACCAGTGGGACGGCCTCGGCCCTCCGCTGCCGACGAGGAGGTGCACCATCACTCCGGTCACTGTCGATGCCCGAGTTCGAGACAGGCGGGAGGACGCCGTGCGTGCAGAACGCAGCGACGCCGGCCGAGCCGCAGGCCGCGGCTACCCGTCGCCCCGGGCCGCCGGTGGCGCGCCCCCCGGCCGGGAGTGGCGGGCCAGAACTCGCCGGTGTCGTCCCACCGAGGTGGCGCATTCTGGGCACGAGGACCCCACTCGCCCCACGCGCCCCCGAGGCCACCCGGCGGCTGATCCCTGTCTCCTAATCCCAACTTACGCTGCCCAC
>NZ_JAAKGN010000145.1:0-12411 GCF_011039295.1 Modestobacter sp. KNN46-3
TGGTCACACCACGCCGAGCCCACTCACCAGACGTTCCCGCGGGAACGCGGTCAAGACGCACGGCTTGCCAACGTTCCCCCGGGAACGCCATCGAAGGCGCCTACCCCTTGGAATAGGTCATCTAGGCTGCCCGCATGTCGATCATGGACCGGTCCGCCCGCCTGGCGGCCGGCGCGGCCGCCGGGATGCTGCTGCTCGCCCCGCTCACGGCCTGCAGTTCGTACAGCGTCGCCTGCTCGGGCAACGAGTGCACCGCGACGCTCAGCGGCGACGGCGCCGAGGCCACGATCCTGGGCACCGAGCTCTCCTACGGTGGCACCGAGGACGGCCGGGCGACCGTCACCGTCGGCAACACCAGCGTCACCTGCGCCGAGGGCGAGAGCGTCTCCGCCGGGCCGCTGTCGCTGACCTGCACGACGGTGGACTCCGGCTCGGTGGAGCTCAGCGCCTCCCTGGGCTGAGCCGCCTCCCCGGGCTCAGCCGGCGTCGGCGACCTCCACCACCAGCCGGGTGGGGTCGGACAGCGCGGAGACCCGGAACGGGACCTCGGCGCTGGTGCCGATCCAGGCGACCGAGGTGCCCTCGAAGGTGGCGTCGTAGACCACGCCCTGCACGGTGTCGGTGCCGGAGACCGACACCGGTCCCCGGGCGACCTCCTCGGCGCCGGTCTCGTACGGGTAGCTCGTGCCCTGCAGCGTCACCTGGAGGTATGCCGACCCCGGGACGTCGACGGCGTCCCCGGACCCCTGGGACGACGGCGCGTCGACGTACTCGACCCGCCACCCGGGCGTGCCGCTGCCGGCGAGCTCGAACACCACCCGCTCGTACCCCTCGTGCTGGGCGGCACGGACCTCGGTCACCGTGAGCCCCTCCGGGTCGACCGGCTCGGCAGTGTCGGCCGAGGTGTCCGCGGGGAACTCCGGCGCCGGGCTCTCCGCCTCCACCGTGGTCGCGGTCGCGGTCGGCTCGGTGGTCCCCCTGGCCTCCGGTGCCGCGCTGGACGACGCATCACCAGTCGACGCGGTGCTGTCGGTGCCGGGCTGGGCGGCACAACCGGCCACCAGCAGGAGGGCGACGGCGAGCCCGGCGGAGCGGGTCACCCGAGTGGAACGACGGATCGGCACGGGGTGGATGCTGACACGGCGGACGCTGCCGGTACGGACGCCACGCGCGCCGGTGGCCCCCCGGTGCGAGTACCCACCCTGGGCCATGTATGGTTCTCACTGCCTCCAGCGACCACGAGCCCCCATCGTCTAGCGGTCCAGGACGCCGCCCTTTCAAGGCGGTAGCACGGGTTCGAACCCCGTTGGGGGCACGCACCATGCAGCACAGCAGTTCATGCACCACAGCAAGGCCCTGTAGCGCAGTTGGTTAGCGCGCCGCCCTGTCACGGCGGAGGTCGCGGGTTCGAGTCCCGTCAGGGTCGCCACCCGGTGTCCAGTACACCGGGAGGGGCAGGTAGCTCAGTTGGTACGAGCGCTCGCCTGAAAAGTGAGAGGTCGGCGGTTCGACCCCGCCCCTGCCCACCTCACCTCATCCCCGTCTGCCCGGCCGCGCTCCTCGCCGCTGGGCAGACGTCCAGCGAGTTCCTGCCCTGCGCACAGGGAGCTCTCAGGTCCAGGACGCACAGTCACACCATGACGACCACCTCCCCCGCGTCCAGCTCCCGCGCCCAGCTCACCCGGCCGGACGGCAGCGCCCTGCGGGTGCTGGTCGTCGACGACGAGCCCTCGATCTGTGAACTGCTGTCCCTGGCGCTGCGCTACGAGGGCTGGGACGTCCGCACCGCCCCCGACGGCACCGCCGCGGTCCGCGACGCCCGCGAGTTCCGCCCGGACGCCGTCGTCCTGGACGTCATGCTCCCGGACATGGACGGCCTGGAGGTGCTGCGCCGGCTGCGCGCGGACACCCCGCTGGTCCCGGTGGTCTTCCTGACCGCCAAGGACGCCCTGGAGGACCGGATCGCCGGGCTCACCGCCGGCGGGGACGACTACGTCACCAAGCCCTTCAGCCTGGAGGAGGTCGCCGCCCGGCTGCGCGGCCTGCTGCGCCGCACCAGCCGGGTCGTGGCCGACGACGGCCTGCTGGTCGTCGGCGACCTGACCCTGGACGAGGAGAGCCACGAGGTGACCCGGGCCGGGGAGGACGTCCGGCTGACCGCCACCGAGTTCGAGCTGCTCCGCTACCTGATGCGCAACCCCAAGCGGGTGCTGTCCAAGGCGCAGATCCTCGACCGGGTCTGGCAGTACGACTTCGGCGGCCAGGGCAACATCGTCGAGCTCTACATCTCCTACCTGCGGCGCAAGATCGACGCGGGCCGCCCGCCGATGATCCACACCCTCCGGGGCGCCGGGTACGTGATCAAGCCCGCCGCATGACGTCTGCCCCCTCCCGGTGACCGCCGGTCTCCCCCGGTCCCGCCGCTCGCTGCGCACCCGGCTGCTCGTCGCCTTCGTCGTCCCGCTGGTGCTGGTGCTCACCCTGGTCGGCGTCGTCTCGGTGACCGCGCTGCGCTCGGAGCTGGGCGGCCAGGTCGACACCCGGTTGGCGGCGGTCGCCGAACGCTCGCGGGACTACGCCGCCGACCCCGACGACGGCCCGCGCGGGCCCGGGCCCGGGCCCGACGACCTCGGCGGACCCGGCGGCCTGGGCGCCCGGGGTCAGGGCGAGGACACCCTCGGCGCCACGATCATCGACGGGGCGGTCGCCGACTCCGGGGTGCTGGGCGGGCGCGGCCAGACGGTGCAGTTGACTGCCGCCCAGGAGGGGGTGCTGGCCGAGCTGCCCACCGACGGCGAGCCGGTGACCCGGGACCTCGGCGGTGCCCTCGGCGAGTACCGGCTGGTGGCCATCACCGCCGCGAACGGCGAGGTGCTGGTGAACGGCCTGCCGTTGAGCGGCGCCTCCGACGCCGTCCGCAACCTGATCGCCGTCGAGCTGCTGGCGGGGCTGGCCGCCCTGCTCGCCGCTGCGGGCACCGCCGTGCTGGTCATCCGTCGCACCCTGGCGCCGCTGGACCGGGTGGCGGCGACGGCGACCCGCGTCTCCGAGCTGCCGCTGGCCAGCGGCGAGGTGCAGCTGGCCGAGCGGGTGGTGCCCGGGGACACCGACCCGGGCACCGAGGTCGGTCAGGTCGGGGCGGCGCTGAACCGGATGCTCGACCACGTCGAGGGCTCGCTCGCCGCTCGCCAGGAGTCCGAGACCCGGGTGCGGCAGTTCGTCGCCGACGCCAGCCACGAGCTGCGCACCCCGCTGGCCTCCATCCGCGGCTACGCCGAGCTGGTCCGGCGGCAGCACAGCGAGGTCGCCGGGGACGTCGGCCACGCGATGAACCGGGTGGAGTCCGAGGCGCTGCGCATGTCGGCCCTTGTCGAGGAACTGCTGCTGCTGGCCCGGCTCGACGCCGGCCGGGAGCTCGCCTCCGAGGAGGTCGACCTCACCGCCCTGGCCGTCGACGCGGTCAGCGACGCCCACGTCGCCGGCCCGGGCCACCACTGGCAGCTCGACCTCCCCGACACCCCGGTCGTGGTGCGTGGCGACGCCGCCCGACTGCACCAGGTGCTGGTCAACCTGCTGGGCAACGCCCGCAGCCACACGCCCGAGGGGACGACCGTCACCACCTCATTGCGGACCGAGGGGGACAAGGCGGTCCTGCAGGTCCTCGACGACGGACCGGGGGTGCCCGCCGGGCTCCAGGGGCACGTCTTCGAGCGGTTCGCCCGCGGTGACGCCTCCCGGTCCCGCTCGGCCGGGAGCACCGGGCTGGGGCTGGCGATCGTGCACGCCGTCGTCACCGCGCACGGCGGCAGCGTGGAGCTGGCCAGCACCCCGGGGCGCACCGCGTTCACCGTGCGGTTGCCGCACGCCACCCAGGCCGGCTGACCCGCCGCCTCAGCGCACCGGGACGTCGGCGGCGACCTGCTCGTACACCTGGGCGTGCACCCGCTGCACGGCGACGCGCTGCTCGGCCCGCCAGGCACGGTCCACCCGGGCCGGCGCCGGCCGGGTGAGCGCCGCGACCACGGCCGAGTTGAGCGACGCGGCGTCCAGGCCCTGGCGCGGGTCGTTGCCGTACACGACGACGTCGGACCACTGCTGGGCGTGCTGGCCACCGCCGGGCACGACGACGCGGGTGCCGGCGTCGCGGCACAGCTCCACCCAGCCCGAGTGGGTGCCCGTACGGCGGGGCAGCACCGACACGTGCAGCTCCTGCAGGTGGCGGACCCAGGCGGCCGGGTCGTCGGGCCAGCTGCGCACCAGTTCCAGCTCACCGGCGTCGGCGAGCGCCAGCAGCCCCGGCAGCCCCGCGACGAGGTCGACGTCGGGGTGCACGTCGACCCGCAGCCGGCCGCCGCCGGAGACCGCACCGGACAGCGCGGCCCGGACCAGCTCCTCGGCCTCGGGCACGTCGGCGCCCAGCCGCCCCAGGTGCAGCCCGACCAGCCGGGTCTCCCGCCCGACGTCCGGGGTCGGGCCGGCCAGGGAGGGGTGGGCGACGACGATCGCCGTCCGGCCGTAGCGGTCGGCGATCTCGTCGGCGGCGCCGCGGGTCAGGGTGAGCACGACCTCGGCGGTGCCCAGCAGCGCCCGCAGGTGCGCGCGGTGCCGGGCGCGGGCGGACTCGGGGTGGGTGCCGGTGTCGGCTCCCTCGAGGGCGTCCAGGTGGTGCACGGTGACGACCAGCGGCACGCCGGTGCGCCGGACCGCCGCCGTCCAGGCCTCCATCTCGGCCACGGTCAGGTGGTCGTACCCGCCGTGCAGGTGCAGGACGTCGACCTCGCCGGCGTGCGCGGTGAGGTGACGGACGTCCAACCACGGGCTGGGCGAGCCGGCCGGTCCCACGCGGACGATGGTCTCGGGCAGCACGGCGTCCAGGTACGCACCGGCGTACGGCACGGTCGCCACCCGCAGCGGGCGGGCCGTCTCCTCGGGCACTGTGGTCACGCGGTCGTAGCCTCCTGCGGTCGGGCACTCCGACGCGGCAGGTGCGGTGCTCCTCGACGGGTGGGGGTCTGTCAGCGGATCGTCCCTACCCGGTGTATCTGCCGCCGAACCGAGAGGCAAGACGTCGCTCCTCCGTCCGGGTGACCGGCGGCCACCCGACCCGTTTCCCCGTTCCGGTGGCGGTGCGTGCGGTCGCCCCGTCCGGTCGGTTAGCGTTCCCGGTCGGCCGCTCCCCGGGCCGCCGTGGGACACCGAGAGGCCGGAGGACGAGTGGGCGGAGACGGCGAGGAGCGCCCCGGTCCCCCCGCGTCCGACCCGGCCGCCGCCGAGCCGCCGGTGACCGGACGCCGCCGTCCCCGGCCGGTCGGGACGATCCTCAGCGCTGCCCTGCTCGTCGTGCTGCTGGGCGGCGCCGGCCTGTTCGCGCTGCTGCGCGAGGACCCGTTCACCTACGGCGGCCGCTACGTCACCGACCCCGGCGCGGTCCTCGCCGAGGCCGACCGCGTCTTCACCGACCACGTGGCGGCCCGGCAGGGGGTCCAGAGCGCACAGAGCCGCTGCTGGTTCCAGCTGGCCGACGCTGCCGGCTCCGAGGTGCGCCCGGACCTGCTCTGCGGCCCGGCGCTGTTCGTCGACGGACAGGACGACGCCAGCTGGCTCCGGTTCCCGCTGACCGGCACCCCGGCCGGGGGCGACGTGCGGCTGTCGGTGGCCGCGCTGCCCGCCGACCCCGCCCCGGAGCCGCTGACCGATCGCGAGCTGCTCCGGCGGCCCGACGGCGGCGAGCCCCCGCGGGGCACCGGCGGTCTGACCGCGCCGGCCGTGCCCCAGGCGGCGCCCGGCCACACCGCGATGGGGCCCTTCCCCGACGTCACCTACCGCGAGCCGGCGGGCCCGGCCCGGCTCTCCGGCCCGGCCGCGGCGGTCACCGTCACCGGCCTGGCGCAGCCCGACCGGGTGGGCACCGGGGACGCCGCCCTGCGGCCGGCCGACGGTGAGCAGTTCCTCGCCGTGCGGTACGTGGTCGAGCAGGGCGAGGGCCGCTCCCCCACCCCGCCCACGATCACCTACCAGGTCGGCGACCGGCAGCCGGTCCCCGTACCCCCGGCGCTGACCGGCCCCGGAACCACGGTGGAGGCGCTGCTGTCGGTGCCCACCGACACCGCCGTCGCCGACCTGGTGGTCACCGACGCCGGGGTCGAGCAGCGACTGTCCCTGCTCACCGGCGCACCCGGCCCGGACAACCTGCAGGTGCTGGCCCGCACCTCCCGGGAGGCCGACGTGGACACCTCCCGGCAGCTGCCGGCGACGCTGAGCGCACCCGGCCGGGTCTCGGCGTCCCTGCCGGTCACGATCGCGGTGCGCGGCGGCCGGCTCGAGTGGTTCGTCCGGGACGAGCGACCGGCCGGCCCGAGCCGCGCGCTGCTGCTGCTCGACGTCACCATGGCGCTGCCGGACTCCGCGCCCGGTGCGGTGCCACCGGGGCTGCTGTCGCTGCGCCTGCCGGACGGGACGACGCTCCGGGCGCAGGACCTGGACGACTCCCCGACGCGGGTGATCACCGCCTTCGACGTGCCCGCCGACCTCACCGAGGGGACCGTCGTCGTCGCGGGCTCCGCGACCTTCCCCGACGGCGCCACCGTCGACCTCGGCGACGGCCGCGCGACCGTGCCGGTCACCGTCCCCGCCGGCTGACCGCCCCGGGCCCGAGCGGCCCCCGCCCCGGAGCGGCCCCAGGCCAGGAGCGGCCCCAGCCCCGGAGCGGCCTCAGCCCTGGGCGCGGAGCTCTGCCAGGATCGGCTTGGCGACGGCCAGGGCGTGGTTGGCCGCCGGCACCCCGGCGTAGACCGCGGTGTGCAGGCACACCTCGGCGATCTCCTCGTCGGTCAGCCCGTTGTGCACCGCGGCCTTGACGTGCAGCGCGAACTCGTCCCAGTGCCGCAGCGCCGCGGTGATGGCCAGGGTCAGCATGCTGCGCTCGCGGCGCTCCAGACCGGGCCGCTGCCACAGGTCGCCCCAGGCGACGCGGGTGATGAAGTCCTGGAAGTCGGCGGTGAACGGGGTCACCGCGGCGACCGCCCGGTCGACGTGGGCATCGCCGAGCACCTCCCGGCGCACCCGCATCCCCGCGGCGCGGCGCTGCTCGTCGGTCTCCAGCGGTCCCGTCGGTCCGGTCACGGCGTGCCTCCGATGGCGTGTGCGATGAGGGCCCGGCTGACCTGCTCGGGCTGTTCCAGGTTGGCCAGGTGCGCGGCCGGGCTGAGGGTGAGCAACTGGGCGCCGGGGACGCCGTCGGCGATCAGCTGCTGGTGCTCCGGCGGCACCGCCTGGTCCTCGGCTCCGGAGACCACCAGCGTCGGCGCGGTGATCCGGTGCAGGTCGGGGCGCTGGTCCATCCCCGCGATCGCGGCGCAGCAGCCGGCGTAACCCTCGTCGTCGGCGGCCGTGATCATCGCCCGCAGCCGGGCGACCAGGTCGGGGTGGGCGGCGGCGTACGGCGGGGTGAGCCACCGGCTGACCACCGGCTCGGCGATCGCCCCGGTGCCCTCGGCGCGCACGGTGCGCGCCCGGTCCGCCCAGCTGTCCGGGTTGCCGGTGTGCGCCGAGCTGCACAGCACCGCCAGGGTCAGCACCCGCTGCGGGTCACGCACCGCCAGCCGCAGGCCGGTCATCCCGCCGATGGAGACGCCGGCGACGTGCGCCCGGTCCACCCCGAGCCGGTCCAGCAGCGCGACGACGTCGTCGGCGAGGTCGTCGATCGTGGCCTCGCCGGGCACCGACGGCGAGCGGCCGTGCCCGCGGGTGTCGTACCGGACCACCCGGAAGTGCTCGGTCAGCGCCGGCACCTGCGGGTTCCACATGGACAGGTCCGAGCCCAGGGAGTTGGACAGCAGCAGCACCGGCGCACCGGCCGGGCCCTCGACGACGGAGTGCACCTCGACGGCGGTCATGCCGGTCCTCCTTCTCCTGCGGTGACGACGGATGCGGTGGGGTCGGACTGGAGCGCGATGGTGTGGGCGGCGAGGGCGGCGTCCACCTGGGCGCCGGCCTCACCGACGTCCGGGCTGCCGTCGGCGACCAGCGCGGCGCCGTCGACGTCGGTGCGCTCGGCCACGAGGTCGGCCAGCGGGCGACCGGCCGCGGCCGCCTCCCGGACCGCGGCGGCCGCGGCGTCGTGCGCGGGGCCCGCGCCCAGGGCCGGGGCGAGCGCCTCGGCCAGCGCACCGGCCAGCTGGGGGTCGCCGGCCGCGGCCACCGTCCGCGCCATCCGCTCCGGGTCCAGCTGCAGCGAGGCCAGGCACTCGGCCAGCCAGGACGCCGCCGAGCCGACCGTGCCGAGCAGGTCGGTGAGCGTCGGCCACTCCGCGTGCCAGGTGCCCGCGCCGCGCTCGTGCTCCTGCTCCATCGCGGCGAGGAGGGTGGCGACCAGCCCGGGGGCGCGGCGGGCGCAGGCCCGGGCGGAGACCGCGGCCACCGGGTTGTTCTTGTGCGGCATCGCCGAGGAGCCGCCGCGGCCCTCGGCCACCTCGGCCGCCTCGGCGACCTCGGTCTGGGCCAGCAGGACGACGTCCAGGGCGATCGTGGCCACCACCCCGGCCGCCGCACCGAGCACGCCGGCGACGTCGGCGATCGGCAGCCGCACGGTGAACCAGGGCACCTCGGTGGCGACCAGCCCGAGCTCGGTGGCCAGCTCCCGGCGCAGGTCCACCCCGGAGCCGGAGCTGGCGGCCAGCGTGCCCACCGCCCCGCCGTACTGCACCGGCAGCGCCGCCGTCACCGCGGCGATCCGGGCGCGCACGCCGTCCAGCCCGGCGAGCCAGGTGGCGACCTTGAGGCCGGCGGTGATCGGCAGCGCCTGCTGCAGCAGGGTGCGGCCCATCAGCACGTCGTCCCGGTGCGCCCCGGCAAGACGTGCGCAGGCCTCGGCGGCCGCGGCGAGGTCGGCATCGATCAGCTGCAGGCCGCGGCGGGCCAGCAGCACCGCCGCGGTGTCCACGACGTCCTGACTGGTGGCGCCGACGTGCACGGCGCGGGCGGCGTGCGGGCCGACGGCGTCCTGCAGCGCCCGGACCAGCGGGGGCACCGGGTTGCCGGCGTCCCCGGCCCGGGCGTACACCGCCGCGAGGTCCAGGGCGGCCGGGTCGGCGCACACCCGGCTCACCTCGTCCGCGGCCGTGCCGGCCACCAGGCCGACCCGGGCGGCGGCGCGGGCCAGCGCGCCCTCCACCTCCAGCAGGGCCACCAGCCAGGCGTCCCCGGAGGTGCCGGCGGAGACCGGGCCACGGGCGAAGGTCGCGTCGAGGATCACGCGCCCATCCTGGCGGGTGCCCCCGCGTGGCCGGCGCTCACACCGCGAAGAAGACGGTCTCGTCCATGCCCTTGGCCGTGCAGCCCTGCAGGTGGATGTCGAGCGCGTAGCCGTCCGCGCTGGGCTGGGCGATCAGCGTGGCGCGGGAGGCGTCGTCCGGCAGGCTGCGCAGCACGGCGTCCTCGGCGTTGGCGGCGGCCTCGTCGGCGAAGTAGATCCGGGTGACGAGCCGGTCGAGCAGGCCACGGGCGAAGACCGAGACGTCGACGTGCGGCGCCTGCAGCCCGCCCTCGCCGTCGGGCACCCGGCCGGGCTTGAGCGTGCGGACGGCGTACTCACCGCCGGGGACCGTGTGCGACCGCCCCAGCCCGCGGAAGCCGGGGGTGGTGACGGCACCGCGCGGGTCGTCGGGGTGGGCGAAGCGGCCGTCCGGGTCGGCCTGCCAGGTCTCGATCATGCCGTCGGGCACCAGGTCGCCGTTGCCGTCGAAGACCCGGCCGCGCAGCCAGATGGCGCCCGGGGTGCCCTCGGCGACGACGTCCGGGCCGTCGGCCCAGGTCAGCCCGATCGCCAGGTACGGCCCGACGGTGGAGCTCGGGG
The DNA here is from genome assembly GCF_011039295.1 of Modestobacter sp. KNN46-3. Classification (NCBI taxonomy): domain Bacteria; kingdom Bacillati; phylum Actinomycetota; class Actinomycetes; order Geodermatophilales; family Geodermatophilaceae; genus Modestobacter; species Modestobacter sp. KNN46-3. The sequence goes on from NZ_JAAKGN010000145.1 coordinate 9,854, forward strand.
TGGTGCCCAGCCGGAAGGGCTCGGTCAGGAAGCCGGTGCCGCGTCGCGGCGTCCCCTGCCGGCGGTCGTTGGTCTCGTCGGCGGCCAGCACCAGGGGGGACAGTCGGTCGGCGCTCACGCGACATCTCCGTCGTCATCGGTCTCGAAGGGGGTCTGCTCGCGACCGCGCAGCACGATGTCCCACTGGAACGCCAGCGCCCAGTTGGGCTGGCTGCGCTCCAGGTCGAACCGGCTGACCGCCCGGTGCCGCGCCGTCGTCGGCATGGAGTTGAAGATCGGGTCCTGCCCGAACAGCGGGTCGTCCGGGAAGTACATCTGGGTGACCAGCCGCTGGGTGAACGCCTGGCCGAAGAGGCTGAAGTGGATGTGCGCCGGCCGCCAGGCGTTGTGGTGGTTGCCCCACGGGTAGGCACCGGGCTTGATGGTGGTGAACTCGTAGCGCCCCAGGTCGTCGGTCACCACCCGGCCGAGCCCGTCGAAGTGCGGGTCCAGCGGGGCCGGCCAGTTGTCGACCACGTGCCGGTAGCGGCCCGCGGCGTTGGCCTGCCAGATCTCCACCAGTGCGTGCGGCACCGGGCGGCCGTCGCTGTCGAGCACCCGGCCGTAGACGATGATCCGCTGGCCCTGGGCCTCGCCGCCCTGGCGCAGCGTCAGGTCGGCGTCGGCGGCGGTGACCATGTCCTCGCCCAGCACCGGGCCGGTGACCTCGGTCAGCCGGTGCGGCAGGTCGACCGGCGTGCGCAGCGGCGCACGGACCCCCGTGCTCTTGTAACCGGCGTAGGCGACCGGGGTGCGCCGGTCGGCGGGCTCCCGGAGGTAGCGGGGCAGCACGAGGGCGCTGTCCGACGCCGGTCGCGGCTCGCGAGATGTGGTCCCGGTCATGCCGGGACCGTACGACCCGGCACTACGCTGCCCAAGCAACGTCTTCCGCTGAGCAGAAAGAAGGACGCCATGGCCGGTGGTGCTGCCGCGACCGGCCGGTCGGTGACCTCCCGTGCGCTCGGCGTCCTGGACGCCTTCGACGCCGCCCACCCCCGGCTCAGCCTCTCCGAGGTCGCCGAGCGGTCGGGCACCCCGCTGACCACGACCCACCGGCTGCTCGCCGAACTGGCCGCCTGGGGCGCCCTGGTCCGCCGCAGCGACGGCCGGTACGAGATCGGCCGCAAGCTCTGGGACCTCGGGCTGCTCGCCCCGGTCGACCTGGAGCTGCGCCAGGTCGCCTCGCCGTTCCTGCTCGACGTGCACACCGCCACCCGCGACACGGTGCACCTCGCGGTGCGCGAGGGCACCAAGGCGCTCTACGTCGAGCGGATCTCCGGCCGGGAGTCGGTGCCCGTGGTCAGCCAGGTCGGCAGCCGGCTGCCGCTGCACGCCACCGGGGTGGGGAAGGTGCTGCTGGCCTCCGCACCGGACGACGTCCTGGAGCAGGTGCTCCGGCAGCCGACCCGGGAGACCCGGCACACCGTCGTCGACGCCGGGCTGCTGAGCCGGGAGCTGGCCGAGGTACGCCGCCGCGGCTGGGCCCGCACCGCGGAGGAGATGAGCCTGGGCGCGGCGTCGGTCGCCGTCCCGGTGACCGTGGAGCGGCTGGCCGGGCCGATGGTGGTCGCCGCGCTGGGCATCGTCGTCCCGGCCCACCGTCGCGACGTCGCCCGGCTGGCCCCGGTGCTGCAGGTGGCCGCCCGCGGCATCGGCCGGGCCCTGGCGCGCACCGAGCAGTTCCGCTGATCCTTCCGCCCAGCGGGAGGGGGAGGTCGCCCGAGGTCGGCGGCCGGGGTCACACTCGGGCGATGCGCACCCAGGTGGGGATCATCGGAGCCGGCCCGGCGGGGCTGCTGCTGTCCCGGCTCCTGCAGCTGCAGGGCATCGACACCGTCGTCCTGGAGAACCGGTCCCGCGACTACGTCGAGGCCCGGATCCGGGCCGGGATCCTGGAGCAGCACACCGTCTCCACGCTGATCGACGCCGGCATGGGCGACCGGCTGCTGCGCGAGGGTCTGCCGCACGACGGCATCTTCCTGCAGTACCCCGGCACCCGGCACCACCTGGACTTCCCCGAGTTGTGCGGCCGCAAGGTGTGGGTCTACGGCCAGACCGAGGTGACCAAGGACCTCATCGCCGCCCAGCTCGACGACGGCCCGCCGCTGCTGTTCGAGGTCTCCGACGTCACCCCCGAGGACGTCGACACCGACAGCCCCCGCATCCGGTTCACCGACGCCGACGGCGTGCCCCAGGTGCTCGAGTGCGACGTCATCGCCGGCACCGACGGCTTCCACGGCGTCTCCCGCCCGGTGGTCACCGCCGGCACCTCCGGCCGACTGTGGGAGCGCACCTACCCCTACGCCTGGCTGGGCATCCTGGCCGACGTCGCCCCGTCGGAGGACGAGCTCGTCTACGCCTGGCACCCCGACGGCTTCGCGCTGCTGTCGATGCGCTCGCCGTCGGTGTCGCGGCTCTACCTGCAGGTCGACCCGGACGAGAAGATCGAGGACTGGTCCGACGACCGGATCTGGGACAACCTGTCCACCCGGTTCGCCCTCGACGGCTGGGAGCTGGAG
>NZ_JAAKGN010000146.1:0-12383 GCF_011039295.1 Modestobacter sp. KNN46-3
AGGGGGTCAGCGAGGCGGCGTCGATGTGCACCTCGTGGTCGAAGACGGCGTCGTCGTCGGTGGTGAGGGTGGACCAGTGCGCGACGGCGGCGTCCCAGTCGGCGCCCTGCGGGGCGTGCGGGCGCCCGGCCAGGAAGTCGAAGGTGGTCTGGTCCGGGGCGATGAGCCCGGCGCGGGCGCCGGCCTCGATCGACATGTTGCAGATCGTCATCCGGGCCTCCATGGACAGCGCCTGGATCGCGCTGCCCCGGTACTCGATGACGTGGCCCTGGCCGCCGCCGGTGCCGATCTGGGCGATGACGGCGAGGATGACGTCCTTGGCCGAGACGCCCGGGGGCAGCTCGCCGTCGACGGTGACCGCCATCTGCTTGGCCGGCAGCTGCGGCAGCGTCTGGGTGGCGAGCACGTGCTCGACCTCGCTGGTGCCGATGCCGAAGGCCAGCGCACCGAAGGCGCCGTGGGTGGAGGTGTGGCTGTCGCCGCACACGATGGTCATCCCCGGCTGGGTGAGCCCCAGCTGCGGGCCGATCACGTGCACGATCCCCTGGTCCCGGTCGCCCATCGGGGCCAGCCGGATGCCGAACTCGGCGGCGTTGCGCCGCAGCGCGTCCACCTGGGCCCGGCTGATCGGGTCGGCGATCGGGGACAGGATGTCCAGGGTCGGGACGTTGTGGTCCTCGGTGGCCATGGTCAGGTCCGGACGGCGCACGGTGCGCCCGGCGGCCCGGAGCCCGTCGAAGGCCTGCGGGCTGGTCACCTCGTGCACGAGGTGCAGGTCGATGTAGAGGAGGTCGGGCTCTCCCGCCGTCCGCCGGACGACGTGCTGCTCGTACACCTTCTGCGCCAGGGTCCTGCCCACGGGGTCCTCCTCGTTGCCATCTCACATCTTGGGATGCGAGTATTACGACGTGGGACAGCCTAACCCCGTCGCGGTCCTGGACAAAGCCGTGGCCATCCTCCGCGCCGTGTCGGCCGAGCCGGCCAGCCTCGCCGAGCTGGTGGCGCGTACCGAGCTGCCGCGGGCGACCGCACACCGGCTCGCCACCGCCCTGGAGGCGCACCGCCTGCTGCGGCGCACCGACACCGGCGCCTGGGCCCCGGGTCCGGCGCTAGCCGAGCTCGGCCGGGGCGGCGTCGACCTCGGCGACCTGGCCGGCCGACACCTGGCCGTGCTGCGCGACAGCACCGGGGAGAGTGCCCAGTTCTACGTGCGCGACGGCAGCAGCCGGGTGTGCATCGCCGTCGCCGAACGCGCCAGCGGACTGCGCGACACCGTGCCCCTGGGCGCCCGACTCCCCTTGACCGCCGGGTCGGCGGCGCACGTCCTCCTGGCCTTCTCCCCCGCCGAGGAGGTCACCGCGCTCCTGCCGGCGGCGAGCTTCACCGCCCGCACCCTGCTCGACGTCCGCCGCCGCGGCTGGGCGCACAGCGTCGCCGAGCGCGAGGCCGGGGTCGCCTCGCTGTCCGCCCCGGTGCGGGACGGTGCCGGCGGCGTCCTGGGCGCCGTCTCGATCTCCGGCCCGGTCGAGCGACTGGGCCGCCGCCCCAGCCCCGAGGTGGTCTCCGCCGTCCTGGACGCCGCCGTCGCCGTCTCCCGGGCGGCACGCTGACACGCTTGTTCGTTCCTACGTAGTTCCGTACTCTTGCAGGCGTGGACGACGCCCGCCTGACCCGGATCGAGGAGCGGCTCACCGCGCTGGAACAGCAGCGGTCACAGCCACCCGGTCCCGTGCCACCGGACCGCGAGCGGTTCTGGCTGCTGCACGGGCTGGCCGCCGAGGCGGCCGAGCTGCCGGGTGGTGCGGTCGCCTACGGCGGGCAGGTGCGGCTGCCCGGCGGCGAGGAGTACGCCTGGCAGCGGACGCACGACGCCGACGGGCTGCGCGCGGCCGGGCCGGACGACGACGGGACCCTCGCCACCGCACTGTCGGCCCTCGGCCACCCGGTCCGGCTGCGACTGCTCCGGGAGGTGCTGGGCGGGCACACCACGACCGCGGCGCTGGCCGCACTGCCAGGGCTGGGCACCACCGGGCAGCTGCACCACCACCTGCGCCAGCTCACCGCCGCCGGTTGGCTGCGCACGGCCGGCCGGGGCACGTACGCGGTACCGGCCGAGCGGGTCGTGCCGCTGCACGTCGTGCTCGCGGCGGTGGCCCCGTGACCGGCGCGACGCTCCGGCGACTGGTGGCCCGCGCACGCCCACCGCTGCCCGCGCTCGGCGTGCTGCTGATCCTGGCGGACACGGTCGGCCTGCTGGCCTGGGGTGCGCTGGCCGGCATCGTCGTCCTGGTCGGGTTCGGCCTGCTCGACCGGGTGCGCCCACCCGCCGCCCCGGTGCGCGTCGTCGATCCCCCGGTGCGCGGTCCGTGGCGGGCGCTGAACTCCCCGGCCACGAAGGTCCCGTCGCACGGGGTCAACAGCCTCGGCCAGACCCACGCCATCGACCTGGTGCTGGACCCGCCCGGCGGCGGCCGCCCGGAGTTCGGCTCCGGGGGGCAGTGGCGTCGGCCGGAGGAGTACCCGGCGTTTGGGCAGCCGGTGCTCAGCCCCGTGGACGGCGTCGTGGTGCGCGTGCACCAGCGGCGGCGCGACCACCGGGCCCGCAGCGGCTGGCTGTCGATCCTGCACCTGCTGGTGCTCGAGGGCTTCGTCCGGCAGGTGGGCGGCGTCCGCTGGCTCGCCGGCAACCACGTCGTCGTCCGGGCCGACGACGGGGCGTTCGCCGCCCTCGTCCACCTGCGCCGCGGCTCGGTCCTGGTGGAGCGGGGCCGGCGGGTGGTCGCCGGGCAGCAGCTGGCCGAGTGCGGCAACTCGGGGAACAGCAGCGAACCGCACCTGCACGTCCAGCTGTGCGACTCCCCGGGGCTGGGTGGTGCCGCCGGCATCCCGATGGCCTTCCGCGGCGGCGCCGCCGACGGCGCCGACGGACTGCCGGCCGACGGCGAGCTGCTCGGCGTGGCCGTCCGGTGACGCACGACGGCCCGCGGTGGGGCTCCCCACCGCGGGCCGCCGTCGGGTGTCCCGCCGAGGGCTACCGGCCGGCGGTGTCCGCTCCGCCGGTGGGGTCCTCGACCGCCTCGCCGTCCTCGACGACCACCGGCCGCAGCCGGGTCCAGGCGACGAAGACCAGGGCGAAGACCAGCATGCCGATGCCGGCCCACAGATTGGCGTTCACGTCACCGGTCTTGGCGGCCTCGGCCGCGCCGTAGTCGACGATGCCCAGGACGATCAGGACGACGCCGTAAAGCCCGATCAGGCCCGCGATGACGACCCGGACGTCGTAGGCGCCCGCGGTGCGCCGGCCGCCGGTCGCCGGCGCCCCACCCGCGTCGTGCCCGTTGCTCGAAGTGCTCATGGGGTGCTCCTCTCGGGAACGCTGGGGACGGTCAGCTGAAGATCAGGTTCAGAGCGATGACGAGCACCAACGAGATGCCGGCGAGCTTCGTCGGCGACTGGTACCAGGGCAACCGGTGCGCCTCGGGATCGGTGCGGTCCTCCCTCGGCGTCTCGGAGTACACGAGTCCGGCCAGCTCGGAGACCGGCTTCGGGGCGGTCACCATGCTCACCGCGACGCTCACCACGATGTCCACCACGAACGCCGCACCGGCGGCCACGAAGCTGGCGCCCTGCCCCTCGAGCCCGATGACGCCGACCTCGCTCAGCGACCACACCAGCACCGCGGCGAGCGTGCCGGAGACCAGTCCGGCCCAGCCGGCGGTCGGGGTCATCCGCTTCCAGAACATGCCCAGGATGAACGTGGCGAACAGCGGGGCGTTGAAGAAGCCGAAGAGCGTCTGCAGGTAGTCCATCAGGTTGTCGAAGCCCGCGGCGATGAGCGCGGTGAAGATGGCCGTCACCGTGGCCCCGACGGTCGCCAGCCGGCCGACCTTCAGGTAGTACTCGTCGGGGCGGTCCTTCTTCACGTACTGCTGCCACAGGTCGTAGCTGAAGACGGTGTTGAAGGCCGAGATGTTGGCCGCCATGCCCGCCATGAACGAGGCCAGCAGGCCGGCGATCGCCACGCCCAGCAGGCCGTTGGGGAGCACGTCGCGGATCAGCAGCAGGATCGAGTCGTTGTAGGTGACCCCGGGGTCACCGCCCGCCTTCAGCTCCTGCACCTCGTTGACCAGGACCGCCGCGATCATGCCGGGGACGATCACGATGAACGGGATGAACATCTTCGGGAACGAGCCGATGATCGGGGTGCTCCGCGCGGCCGACATCGACTTGGTGGCCATCGCCCGCTGGACCTCGACGAAGTTCGTCGTCCAGTAGCCGAAGGAGAGCACGAAGCCCAGCCCGAAGACGATCCCGATGACCGACAGCACCGGGTTGTCGATGCTGGTCAGGTCGCTGGCCGGCCAGGAGCTGAGGTCGTTCTCGTTGCCGCTGTCACGGATCGAGTCGATCAGCCCACCGACGCCACCCACCCGGTGCAGACCGATCAGTGTCAGCGGCAGCAGCGCGGCCACGATGACGAAGAACTGCAGCACCTCGTTGTAGATGGCCGCCGACAGGCCACCGAGGGTGATGTAGCTCAGCACCACCGCCGCGGCGACGATCAGCGAGATCCACTGCGGCCAGCCCAGCAGGGCATTCACGATGGTGGCCAGCAGGTAGAGGTTGATGCCGGCGATGAGCACCTGGGCGAGCGCGAAGCTCAGCGCGTTGACCAGGTGGGCGCCGGTGCCGAAGCGGCGGCGCATGAACTCCGGGACGCTGCGCACCTTCGACCCGTAGTAGAAGGGCATCATCACCACGCCCAGGAAGAGCATGGCCGGCACGGCGCCGATCCAGAAGTAGTGGAACGTGGCCATGCCGAACTGGGCGCCGTTGGCCGACATGCCAATGATCTCGACGGCCCCGAGGTTGGCCGAGATGAACGCCAGACCGGTCACCCAGGCGGGCAGTGACCGGCCGGACAGGAAGAAGTCGAGGCTGTCGGACACCCGGCTGCGGGCGGCGAAGCCGATGAGCAGGACGACGGCGAAGTAGGCGGCGACGAGCGCGTAGTCGACGAGGTTCGCGTCGAGTCGCAGGCTCTCCTCCGCGGCGAGGACCACCGGGGTTCCCTCCAGGTTCGGTGAGATCGGGTCTCCGGCCACGGACGGCCGGGGACCTCTGCCTGCCTCACAGGGCGGGCACGGTGGTGCGGCGCGATGATCAGCCCGGGGAAGCTAACACCGGATCACCACTCCGGCACTTCGTTGGTCACCGCAACGGGTGACGACTGTGACCGTCGTCATGCGGGCGACCCACAGAGACGACGAGAGCCCCCGACCCGGTGGGTCGGGGGCTCTGTCAGGTGTAGCCCCGAAGGGATTCGAACCCTCGCTACCGCCGTGAGAGGGCGGCGTCCTGGGCCGCTAGACGACGGGGCCAGGTGGTGCGGCGCTGATTCTGCCAGACGGCCGGGACCCGCTCGCGGGACCCCTCTCCCGTGGCGCCGCCCGCGGGGCGCCCGACCGGCGCTGCTCGGAGACACCCGCAGACGACGAGAGCCCCCGACCCGTGGGGGTCGGGGGCTCTGCCAGGTGTAGCCCCGAAGGGATTCGAACCCTCGCTACCGCCGTGAGAGGGCGGCGTCCTGGGCCGCTAGACGACGGGGCCAGGTGGTGCTGTGGTGCGGTCGTGCTGAGGAGCTGTGCTCCTCGCTGGGGTACCAGGACTCGAACCTAGACTAACGGAACCAGAAACCGTCGGGCTGCCAATTACCCCATACCCCATTGGCCGTGCAGCACCTTGCGGCGCCGGGAAAGAACACTACCCGATCCCCCGGGAGCCAGCACGGGCACCCCCCTCGTGGGCGCGTCAGCCCCCCGGTGGCCGGCCCCAGCCGCTGGAGGACGGCGGCGCGGCCCAGGCACCCGGCGCCGCCGGGGAGCCCCACGGCGGCGCGGGAGGCGGCGTGCCCCACGTCGGACGACCGGGGGCCGCAGTGGGGGCAGGCGCCGGCAGCTGCAGCGCGGGGCTGAGCAGCTCCGGCCGCAGCCGCCGGCTGGTGACGGCCACCCAGGCGAGGAAGGCGACCATCCCGGAGATCCCGAGCAGGGTGGTCACCCAGCTCAGGGCACCGCCGGGGTCGGCGGTGGCCAGCTCCTCGCCCAGGGCGCCGGCCAGCACGAAGATCACCACGTTGTTCACCGCGTGCAGCGCGATGGCGGCCTCCAGCCCCCCGGTCAGCCAGACCACCCCCGACAGCACCAGGCCGATGACGAACCGGTAGAGGAACGACTCGGCGTCCGGCGGCAGGTGGGCGGCGGAGAACAGGGCGGCCGTCAGCACCGCCGCGACCACCGCGCCGGCCTGTGGTCGGCCCACCCAGCCGGCGATCGCCTGGGTCAGGTAGCCGCGGAAGACGTACTCCTCGGCCGCGCACTGCAACGGCGTCGTCAGCAGCACGACCAGCAGCAGCCAGCCGAAGGAGGAGGTCGGCCCGGTGATCGACAGGTCGGTGGCCGCGATGGTGAGCAGCAGGCCGGCGGCGACCGCCAGCCCGAGGGTCGCCAGGGCGCGCCAGGTCCAGGGCAGCAGCATCCGCCAGCGCAGTCGGCCCAGCACCGAGGACGACCAGCCGATCCGCAGCCCGTGCGGCACGAGCCAGCACACCCACACGATCGGGATCGCCACGATCAGCGAGGCGTTGGTGAACAGCAGGACCCAGACGTCGGTGAGGTCCGTCATGGCGAGGTCGGGCACCACGCCGGTCACGTAGACGACCAGCACCAGCACCACAGCTGCCACGCCGTAGAGGACGGTGAACAGCAGCAGGCCCAGCAGCGGGCGCCACCACGCCCAGTCCCGCGTCCGCATCAACAGCTCGTAGGGCTGCGGGGTGTCGTGCGGCGGCGCCCCGGGCGGGGTCACCGGCCGCGGCGGTCGCGACGGGCGCTGCGCCGGAGGTGGGTAGGTGCGCTGCGCCGGAGGCGGGTAGGTGCCCGGCGCCGGAGGTGGGTAGGTGCCCGGTGCCGGAGGCGGGTACGGCGGGAGGCCGGCAGCCGGGTACGGCCCACCGGGAGGCGCCCACCCCGGGCCGGCCGGCCAGCCGGCGGGACTGCCCGGCGGCGGGCCGAGCGGGACCCGGGGCGGAGCGCCGTACCGGCCGGTCGGCGGCGGGCCGGCGTACGGCGGCTCACCCTGCCCCCAGGCGCTCCAGCCCCCGCCGGTCATCCGGTCGCGATCCCGCGGGCAGCAGCGAGCCGGGCCAGGGTGCGCTCGCGGCCCAGCAGCTCCATCGACTCGTACAGCGGTGGGGAGACCGTCCGGCCGCTGACCGCCACCCGGACCGGCCCGAAGGCCTGCCGCGGCTTGCGGCCCAGCCCCTCGACGAGGGCCTCCTTGAGCGCCGTCTCGATCGCCGGGGTCGTCCACTCCGGCAGCGCCTGCAGCGCCGCCGACGCCGCGTCCAGCACCTCACGGGCACCGGCGCCCAGCTGCTTCTCCGCGGCCGCCGGGTCGATCTCGACGTCCTCGGTGAACAGGAAGCCGAGCAGCCCGACCGCGTCGGACAGGACGATCATCCGCTCCTGGGCCAGCGGTGCGATCGCCTCGAGCGTCGCGGCCTGCTCAGCGGTGGGCGGGTCGGCGACCAGCCCGGCGCCGGCCAGGTACGGCGTCACCGCGGCGAGGAACTCCTCGACCGGCAGGGCGCGCAGGTGGGTGGAGTTGATCGCCTCGGCCTTCTTGAGGTCGAACCGCGCCGGGTTGGCGCTGACCTTGTCCACGTCGAAGGCGGCGGCCAGCTCCGCCGGCGAGAAGATGTCCCGGTCCTCGGCGATCGACCAGCCCAGCAGGGCCAGGTAGTTGACCAGCCCGGCGGGCAGGAAGCCCCGGTCCCGGTAGACGTCGAAGTTCGACTGCGGGTCCCGCTTGGACAGCTTCTTGTTGCCCTCCCCCATGACCAGGGGCAGGTGCCCGAAGCGCGGCGTGCCCGCGGCGACACCGATCTCGGTGAGCGCCCGGTAGAGCGCGATCTGCCGCGGGGTGGAGGGCAGCAGGTCCTCACCGCGCAGCACGTCGGTGATGCCCATCAGCGCGTCGTCGACCGGGTTCACCAGCGTGTACAGCGGGGTGCCGTTGCCCCGGACCAGCACGAAGTCGGGGACGGCGCCGGCGGCGAAGCGGACCTCACCGCGCACGTGGTCGTCCCAGGACAGGTCGGTGTCGGGCATCCGCAGCCGGACGACGGCCTCCCGGCCCTCCGCGAGGAAGGCGGCCCGCTGCGCATCGGTCGTCGTCCGGTCGGCGTTGTCGTAGCCGAGCTTGGCGTCCTGCCCGGCGGCCAGCCTCCGGGCGGTGACCTCCTCCGGCGTGGAGAACGACTCGTAGGCGTGGCCGGACTCCAGCAGCCGGGCGACGACGTCGCGGTAGACGTCGCTGCGCTCGGACTGCCGGTACGGACCGTGCGGCCCGCCGACCTCGGGGCCCTCGTCCCAGTTCAGCCCGAGCCAGCGCAGGCAGTCCAGCAGGTGCCGCTCGGACTCCAGGGTGTTGCGGGCCGGGTCGGTGTCCTCGATCCTGACCACGAACTGACCACCGGTGTGCCGGGCGTAGGCCCAGTTGTACAGCGCGGCGCGCATCACCCCGACGTGCACGGTGCCGGTCGGCGACGGGCAGAACCGGGTGCGCACCGGGCCGGCCGGGGCGGTCATCGGACGCCGGCCGTGGAGGTCGGGTCGGCGCCGGCGACGGTGCTGGTCAGCGTGCCCAGGCCCTCGATCGTGCACTCCACCCGCTGGCCCGGGGCGATCGGGCCGACCCCGGCCGGGGTGCCGGTCAGCACCACGTCACCGGGCAGCAGGGTCATCACCTGGGAGATGTGCGAGATCAGCGTCGGCACACCGAACAGCAGCTGGCTGGTCCGGCCGGACTGGCGCAGCTCGCCGTCCACGCTGCAGGTGATCTCCAGGTCGGCCGGGTCCTTGCCGAGGCCGGCCAGGTCGGTCTCGATCCACGGGCCCAGCGGGCAGAAGGAGTCGAAGCCCTTCGCCCGGGTCCACTGCCCGTCGCTGCGCTGCATGTCCCGCTCGGTCACGTCGTTGCCGATCGTGTAGCCGAAGACGCTGGACAGCGCCTGCTCCGGGCTGACCTGACGGGCGCCGCGCGCCCCGATCACGACGGCGAGCTCGACCTCGTGGTGCACGTTCGTGCTGCCGGCCGGGATGCGGATCGCGTCGCCCGGGCCGATCACCGTGGTGGAGGGCTTGAGGAAGACCAGCGGCTCCTTCGGGGCGTCCCCGGTCGCCATCTCCTGCACGTGGTCGGCGTAGTTCTTGCCGATGCCGACCACCTTGCTCGGGAGGATCGGCGAGAGCAGCCGGACGTCGGCCGCGGCGTACCGCTGACCGGTGAAGGAGATCTGACCGAACGGGTGGCCTTCGATCTGGGCGACCTGGCCGTCCCCGTCGAGGACCCCGAAGGACATGCCGGCTGGGTGGGCGAAGCGGACGATGCGCACGTCCTCAGGCTAGTCGGGGCTCCGTGTCCGGCCACCGTGCGGCATGCCAGGTCGCTACCGTGCGTCATGGCCGCCCGGATCACCGCAGTCGCCGTCGACTCCACCGACCCTGCCGCGCTCGCCCAGTGGTGGGCAGACGTGCTCGGCTACGAGGTGCAGGACACCGACGACGACGGCGTGGTGACGATCGGCCCACCGGGGCAGGAGGCCAAGGGCCCGCAGCCCGTGCTGGACTTCGTCCCGGTGCCCGACCCGACGCCGGGCAAGCTGCGGCTGCACCTGGACCTCAACGCCACCGACCGGTCGCAGGCCGAGGAGCTGGACCGGCTGCTCGCCCTCGGCGCCACCCCGGTGGACGTCGGACAGGGCCCGCTCACCGACGAGATGACCTGGCACGTGCTGGCCGACCCGGAGGGCAACGAGTTCTGCCTGCTGGCCAGCACGGTGGCACCGCTCCGGGGTTGAACGCTCAGGGTCGAACCCTCAGGGGTTGAAGTCGGCCTCCGGCGCCACCTCGACGTCCAGCAGCAGCGGGGCGTCGAGGTCCCGGAGCCGGGGCAGCACGTCGTCCAGCACCTCCAACAGCTCCTCGTGGCCGCTGATCCGCCGGGCGGAGCAGCCCAGCGCGGTGGCCAGGGCGGAGAGCCGGACCTCCGGGAAGCTCGGCCACGGCGCCTTCCCGGCCCCCTGCCGCTCGACCAGCTTGTCCATGATCGCGTAGCCGCCGTTGGCGAAGACGACGAAGAGGACGCCGACGCCGTAGCGGGCCGCCGTCCACAGCGACTGGACGGCGTACATCGACGAGCCGTCGCCGAGCACCGCGACCACCGGCCGGTCCGGGCGGGCCATCCGGACGCCGATGGCGGCCGGCATCCCGAAGCCGAGCCCGCCCATGGCCACGCCCAGGTACCCCAGTGGCTGCCGGGCTGGGACCATCTCCTCCAGCACCTGGCGGGTGGACGGCGACTCCTCCACCACCACCGTGTCCGGGTCCAGGCGCCGGGCGAGCTGGGCGTAGACGTGCGGCGCCCGCAGCGGCTCCCCCGGTGCCGGCGGTGGCACGGTGACCGGCGTCCGCGGCGGGCCGGGCGCCAGCCCGCGGTCGGTCACCCGCTCGGCGAGTGCGGCGCAGAAGACGCCCGGGTCGGTGAGCACGGCCAGGTCGGCGGGGCTCCGGTGCACCTCGGCCGGGTCCTGGCTGACCTGCACGATCCGGGCGCCGGGGTCGACGAACGGCCCGGGCTGGTAGGGGTACTGCCGGAAGGCCGGGCCGCCGACGACCAGCACGAGGTCGTGGCCGGCCAGCACCCCGCGCAGCCGCTCCCGGCCGGCGGGCAGGAGCCCCTGGTACTGCGGGTGGTCCTGGGGGAAGCCGGCCCGCGCGCCGAAGGCCTCCTGCCGCACCGGGGCGGCCAGCCGTTCGGCCAGCTGCACCAGCGCGGCCCGGGTGACGGCGGTGTCCGCCCCGGCACCGACCACCAGCACCGGCGACCGCGCGCCGTCGAGCAGTTCGGCGACCTCGGTGACCGTCGCCTCGTCGACCCCCACCGGCCGCCGCACCACGGTCGCGGCGGCCAGCGGCTCGGCGTCGGACATCGGCTGCGCCCAGTCGTCCATCGGCACGACCACGATCGCCGGGCCGCGTCCGGTGAGCGCCTCGTGGTGGGCCCGGGCGATCGACCCGGGCACGTCCTGGGCGCGCACCGGCTGGTCGACCCAGACCGGGTAGTCGCCGGCCAGGCCGGCGAGCCGGCCGGCCAGGAAGGGCTCCAGGGCGAGGTGCCGCCGGTCCTGCTGGCCGACCACGACCACCAGCGGGGCCCGGTTGACCCGGGCGGTGGCCAGCGCGCCGACGGCGTTGCCCAGGCCCGCGGTGGTGTGCAGGTTGACCAGGGCCGGCCGGTCGTGGGCGATGGCCCAGCCGGTGGCGATGCCCACCACCGACCCCTCGTGCAGCGCCAGCACGAACTCGATGTCGTCGGGGAGCCCGGCGAGGAAGGGCACCTCGGTCGAGCCCGGGTTGGCGAACATCGTCGTCAGGCCGAGCCGGCGCAGCACGTCGAAGGTGACGTCCCGGACGGTGGGCACCGCAGGAGGGGTCGTGGGGTCGGGCACGGTCAGTCGGTCGCGAGCAGCGCGTCGACGTCGGCGGTCTCCTCGGTGATCCCGTACTCGGCCATCAGCTCGGCGACCGTCTCCATCGACTCCACGTTGATCTCCTCCGGGAAGGACGGGAGGGCGATCTGCTCGGCGACCTCCGGGGAGATGCTGGTGTAGGTGGTGATGATCCGGCGCAGCTCGTCCGGGTTGTCCTGGGCGTACTGCAGCGACTCGGTCATCGCGGCCTGGAAGTCGTCGACCAGCTCGGGGTTCTCGGCGAGCATCTGCTCGGTGGTGAAGTAGGTCGCCACGGTGAGGTCCTCCACCGGCTCGGCGAAGTTGCGCACCACGACGCGGGCGCCCTGGCCGGTGGCGACGGTGACGAACGGCTCGACCACCCAGGCGGCGTCCACGTTGCCGTTGGCGACCGCGGCCGGCATGTCCGGGAAGGGCAGCTCGACGAAGTTGACCGTCGAGGAGTCACCGCCGGCGTCCTCGACCGCCTTGCGGATCGTGACCTCGCCGATGTTCTTGAAGTTGTTCACCGCGACGGTCTTGCCGGCCAGGTCGGCGGCGGTCTGCACCGGGCTGTCCGCGGGCACGACGACGGCGGAGAAGTCGGTCTCCGGGTCGCCGGTGGAGGCGGTCCCGTTCGAGACGACCTGCAGCGGCAGGCCCTGCGTCTGGGCCAGCAGCAGGGAGGTCACGTTGCCGAAGGCGAAGTCGAAGTCCCCGGCGACCACACCGGGCACGGCGGCCGCGCCGCCGGACCCGGGCACCAGCTCCAGCTCGATGCCCCGCTCCTCGAAGAAGCCCTGCTCCTGAC
>NZ_JAAKGN010000147.1:0-12261 GCF_011039295.1 Modestobacter sp. KNN46-3
GCAGGCCAGCATGATCCGCCGCTACATCGCCTGGCGGAACCGGCACGTCACCGATCCCAAGCTCCGCAAAGTCGTCCGCCGAGCCGAGACCATCAAGAGGGCGAAGGTTGCCTGACCCGGCACTAGGTCGCGTCGCTCAGCCGAGCAGGCGAGGGGCGCGCTCCAGCGCCTTGCGGGCACCGGTCGCCAGTCGGTGGACGACGTCGATCGCCGACTCCTCGGTGGTCACCAGCCCGACCGACTCCCCGGCGTAGACCGGGGCGTGGTCCAGGTCGCCCTCGTCCCGGGCCCGCCGGACCAGGTCGGCCGCCGCGGTGTCGCCACGCAGTTCTGCCTCCCGGCCGTGCCAGAGCTGGGTGAACTCGTTGGCCAGTGCCCGCCCGCTCCAGCGCGCCGGCCAGGGCAGACCCTGGGCGATGTCGAAGGCGCTCGTCAGCACGGTGGCGTCGCCCCCGGCGGCCCGGACGCGCGCCCGGGCGGCCGGGGTGTTGGCCGCCTCCGTGCAGGACAGGAACGGGGTGCCGATCCAGGCCCCGGCCGCACCGGCGACGAGGACGGCGGCCAGACCGGCGCCGGTCGCCACCCCGCCCGCGGCGAGCACCGGCCGGTCGGTCGCGGCCAGCACCTCCTGCAGCAGCGGCAGGGTGGCCCGCTGCCCCGTGTGCCCGCCGGCCTCGGTGCCCTGCGCCACGATCACGTCGGCCCCGGCCTCCAGGGCGCGGTCCAGGTCGGCGAGTGAGTTCACCGCGGTGGCCACCGCGATCCCGGCGTCGTGCAGCGGCCCGACGAAGGGCGCCGGGTCGCCGAAGGAGACCGAGACCAGTGCCGGCTCGGTGGCGATCGCCGCGGCCAGCAGCTCCGGGCGTCGCTCCAGGGCCCAGGCCATCAGGCCGACGCCGAAGGAAACGTCGGCCTCCGTGGGCAGTCGGGCCTGCTCGGCCAGCCACTCCACCGGGGTGTCGGACCCGACGCCGATCATGCCCAGCCCGCCGCCGAGGGACACGGCGCGGGCCAGCTCACCGCCGGCCACCCCGGCCATCGGGGCACCGAAGACCGGCACGTCGAGGTCGAACCAGCGGGTCAGCGGGGTCTTGATCACCGGCCCATCGTCGTCCCTCGGCTCGGGGAGTGCAGCGGCGGTCAGCGGCGGGTGACGTCGGCGGTGAAGGCCTGCAGCCGCTTGTGCAGCCCCACGACCTGCTCCTCGACCGCGAGGGCCTGCAGCTCCTCGTCCAGGTGCAGCGCCGACGGCGGGACGGCGGTCACCCGGCTCGCACAGTCCAGGTCGGCGCAGATGTAGGTGCCCACGGTGTTGCCGTTGCGCCCGGCCGCGCCGACCCGCCGGGCGGTGAACAGCGAGACGTCGGCGGCCGACTGCACCGAGTGGCACAGCAGGCACATCGCCGAGCGGCGGCTGGACATCTTCGTGTCCGCGGCGCGCAGGGCGATGCCGATCGGGTCGCCGTCCCGTTCGTGCACCAGGTAGCCGCGCAGCTCGGCCTTCGCGTCCCGCCAGCCGAGGACGTCCAGCGACGCCCAGTCCAGCTCGGCGAGGTCGCGGGGTGGCGTGAGGGCGGCGGCCTCGCTCCGGGAGCAGTTGACCATCGAGCGGCGGATGGCCGCCTCGGTCAGGGCGTGCACGGGAGACCTCCAGGGGCGTCGGGACGGGACGGCCGCAGAGGTTACGTACCGCGCCCGTCCCGTCGCACCCGGATTTCCCGGCTCCCGCCACCACCGAGATGGCCATCTCGGTGGTGGCGGGGTGTGTCAGGTGGTGGCTGGGCCGCCGTGCTCGGTGCCGGCCAGCTTGCGGAGCAGTTCGTGGGCGCGCTCGGCGCGCTGCGAGTCCTGCTCCATCACCTCGCGGAAGAACGAGGCGACGTCGTCCAGGTCGGCGTTCTCGGCATCCCGGACGTACTGGCCGTAGTCGTGCCCGGCCTTCAAGGAGTGGTACTGGACGGAGATCAGGTCGAACGTGACGTCGGCGAAGCCGGTCTCACCGGTGGCCATGGGTCCTCCTCAGGAGTGCGCATGGGGCCGTTGCTGGGCCTCAGGATCTGACGTCGTCGCGCTACCCCGCCCACGGGCGGGTGACACACCGGTCGGACCGTTCCGTCTCAGGTCTGGTCGTTGGTCGGCCTCAGGTCTGGTCGTTGGTCGGCGCCTCGCCCACCGCGCCGGCGAAACTGCCGGTGACGTCACCGCCGCCGGCCTCGTCGGCCTCGGTGCGTGACGAGGCGAGCTCGTCCTCGCCGCTCGAGACCTGGTCGTCCTCGGTGGAGGCGAGGTCCTCGCCCTCGCCGAGGGCACCGGGGTCGGCCTGCAGCGTGCGCGGGTCGTTCAGGGGGTCGGGGACGTCGGGATCGGTGACGGTCATGGCCCGACCGTGCCCCGGTCGCGTGCCGTCCGAACGTGCGTAACTGGACAGTTAAGTAAGCCTCCTGTTACACATCTGCCCGTGGAGGCACTCGCGGCCCTGGCCGATCCGACCCGGCGGCAGATCGTCGCCCTGCTGGCCGCCGGTGAGCAGGGCGCAGGTGAGCTGGCCGGGCAGTTCCCGGTCAGCCGCCCGGCGATCAGCCGGCACCTGCGGGTTCTCCGCGAGGCCGGGCTGGTGCAGGTCCGGGCCGAGGGGCAGCGCCGGGTGTACGCGCTGGACCCGCGGCCGCTGTCGGAGCTCGACGCCTGGCTGGCCCCCTACCGGCGGCTGTGGGCGCAGCGGCTGGACGCGCTGGACACCGAGATCGCCCGCGGACGGCGGGCCCGAACGCAGGAGGACGGTCGATGACGACACCGGACGAGCGGCTGGGGCAGGTCACCGAACTGCCGGAGGGGGTGCGGCTGCAGTTCCGCCGCAGCTGGCCGGACCCGATCGACGACGTCTGGGCGGCGCTCACCGAGCCCGACCGGATGGTCCGCTGGATCGGCACGTACGAGGGCGAGCGCCGGGTCGGCGGCTCGGGCACCTTCACCATGACGCACGAGGAGGCGCCGGTCGGTGAGCCGATGCGGATCGTGGAGTGCGAGGCGCCGCGTCGGCTGGTGGTCGACTGGGAGACCGAGGAGGGGTGGCGGGTCGAACTGGACCTGACCGCCCAGGACGGCGAGACGGTGCTGCTCTTCACCCAGCTCTTCGCCCCGGGCACCGAGATCACCGACTACGTGCTGGGCTGGCACTGGTACCTGGACAAGTTCGACGCCGAGGTGGGCGACCGCCCGGCGCCCGGGGACTGGGACGGCTTCCTCGCCGCCACCGGGCCCGCCTACGGGCGTTCCTCCCAGACCTGAGCCGGTCGGCCGACCGTGGAGCCGGGTCGCGCCGCGGCTCCACGGTCGGGCGGGTGGCTCAGGCCTGGGCGGCCCGGGCGGGCTCGACCCGGACCGGGTCTGGGCCGGTCCACGGGCCCAGTCGGCCCAGCAGCCGGTCGCGGGAGGCCAGCCGTGGGCCGGCCTGCACCGGGTAGGCGTCATAGGAGCTGGTCAGCGCCCGGGCGGCGTGCAGGGCGAAGTTCGCGTCGTCCTGCGCCTCCCGGGCGACGGCGACCAGGTCGGCCTGGCCGGTGGCCACGACGGCGTCGGCCTGCTGCGGGTCGACGACCAGGCCCACGGCCATGGTCGGAATGCCGACCTGTTCCTTGATCGCGGCGGCGAAGGGCACCTGGTAGCCGTAGCCGATCGGGTGCTCCCAGCCGGTGCCGATGCCCCCGCCGGAGACGTCGATCGCATCGACCCCGAGGGCCTTGAGCTCCCGGCAGAAGGCGATCGTGTCGGCCAGCGTCGTCCCCTCGCGGGTCGCGTCGACGGCGGAGACCCGGACCATCAGCGG
The DNA here is from genome assembly GCF_011039295.1 of Modestobacter sp. KNN46-3. Taxonomy (NCBI): domain Bacteria; kingdom Bacillati; phylum Actinomycetota; class Actinomycetes; order Geodermatophilales; family Geodermatophilaceae; genus Modestobacter; species Modestobacter sp. KNN46-3. The sequence goes on from NZ_JAAKGN010000147.1 coordinate 3,827, forward strand.
CAGGTCGGCCGGCCAGACGGCGCGCACGGCCTCGACCACCTCGAGCGGGAACCGCATCCGGTTCTCCAGCGACCCGCCGTAGGCGTCGGTGCGGGTGTTGGTCAGCGGGGAGAGGAACTCGTTGAGCAGGTAGCCGTGCGCGGTGTGCACCTCGGCGACCTGGAACCCGGCGGTCAGCGCCCGGCGGGCGGCGGCGAGGAACGCGTCGCGCACACCGGGCAGCTCCTCGAGCTGGAGCGCACGGGGGGCCGGCCAGCCCTCGCCCATCGGGACGCCGCTCGGGGAGACCGGCGTCCACGGGACGTCGCCGGGGCGGGCGTTCTCCGCGGTCACCGGGCCGTCGCCGTCCCACGGGCGCAGGGTGCTGCCCTTGCCGCCGGCGTGCGCCAACTGGATGGCCGCGACGCTGCCGTGCTCGCGCAGGAAGGCGGCCACCCGGGCGAGGCCGGGCACCTGCTCGTCGTTCCACAGGCCGACGTCCCCGGGGCTGATCCGGCCGTCGGCCGTCACCCCGGTCGCCTCCACCATCACCAGGCCGAAGCCGCCGAGGGCGAATCGGCCCAGGTGCACCAGGTGGTAGTCGCCGACCACCCCGTCGGAGACGCAGTACTGGCACATCGGCGCCACCGCGAGGCGGTTGGGGAGGGTGACCCCGCGCAGGGTCAGGGGCTGCAGGAGCTGAGGTGTGCTCACGACCGCCGTCAACCGCGCGGAGACCGGGAGGCATTCCGCAGGGAGGTACGTCACACTCTCGGTAGACGTTCTAGACGTACGCCTTTCGAGCGGTAGCCTGGCCCGATCCCCCCGGCCCCAGCGTCGCGGTCGGGGGGTCGACACAGCGCCGGTGCGACACCCACGCCGGCGGCACCCGAAGGAGGAGACGCCGTGACTTCCGTGGCCACCCCAGGTCTCGAGAACGCCCCCACCACACACGCCCGACTCCTCGCCTGGGTGCAGGAGATGGCCGAGCTGGCCCAGCCCGACCAGGTGGTGTGGGTCGACGGCTCCGACGAGGAGTGGGAGCGGCTCACGACCCGGCTCGTGGACGCCGGCACCTTCACCCGGCTGGCGAAGAAGCCCAACTCCTTCCACTGCGCCTCCGACCCCAGTGACGTCGCCCGGGTCGAGGACCGCACCTTCATCTGCTCGGTCGACGAGGCCGACGCCGGTCCGACCAACAACTGGATGGACCCGGCCGAGATGAAGGCCGTCATGACCGAGCTGTACCGGGGGTGCATGCGCGGCCGGACGATGTACGTCATCCCGTTCTGCATGGGCCCGGTCGAGGCCGAGAACCCCATGTTCGGCGTCGAGCTCACCGACTCCGAGTACGTCGTGGTCTCGATGCGGGTCATGGCCCGGATCGGCAGCCGGGTGCTCGAGGCGATGGCGGAGGACCGGCCGTTCGTGCCGGCGATGCACTCCCTCGGCGCCCCGCTGGAGACCGGGCAGGCCGACGTCCCGTGGCCGTGCAGCGACACCAAGTACATCGTGCACTTCCCCGAGGAGCGGGCCATCTGGTCCTACGGCTCCGGCTACGGCGGCAACGCCCTGCTGGGCAAGAAGTGCTACTCGCTGCGCATCGCCTCGGTCATGGCCCGGGACGAGGGCTGGCTCGCCGAGCACATGCTGATCCTCAAGCTCACCAGCCCGCAGCAGAAGACCTACTACGTCGCCGCCGCCTTCCCCTCGGCCTGCGGCAAGACGAACCTGGCGATGCTCGAGCCGACCATCCCGGGCTGGAAGGTCGAGACCCTCGGCGACGACATCGCCTGGATGCGCTTCGGCGAGGACGGTCGGCTCTACGCCCTCAACCCCGAGTACGGCCTCTTCGGCGTCGCCCCGGGCACCGGCTGGGACACCAACCCCAACGCGATGCGCACGATCGACCAGGGCAACTCGGTGTTCACCAACGTCGCGCTGACCGACGACGGCGACATCTGGTGGGAGGGGATGACCGACGACGCCCCCGCCCACCTGACCGACTGGAAGGGCCGGGACTGGACGCCGGACTCCGACGAGCCCTCCAGCCACCCGAACAGCCGCTTCTGCACCCCGATCACCCAGTGCCCGATCCTGGCCCCGGAGTACGAGGACCCGAAGGGCGTGCCGATCTCGGCGATCCTCTTCGGGGGACGCCGCAAGACCACCATCCCCCTGGTCAGCGAGGCGCGGGACTGGAACCACGGCGTGTTCATGGGCGCCACGCTCTCCTCGGAGACGACGGCCGCGGCCACCGGCGCCGTCGGCGTCGTCCGCCGCGACCCCTTCGCCATGCTGCCGTTCATCGGCTACAACGCCGGTGACTACGTCCAGCACTGGGTCGACACCGGCAAGCAGCACGACGCCAACAAGCTGCCGCGGATCTTCTACGTGAACTGGTTCCGCCGGGACGACGAGGGCGGCTTCCTGTGGCCGGGCTTCGGGGAGAACAGCCGCGTGCTCAAGTGGGTCGTCGAGCGCCTCGAGGGCACCGCAGCCGCCGAGGAGACCCCGGTCGGGCACGTGCCGACGCCGGACTCCCTCGACGTCTCGGGGCTGGGCATGACCCGCGAGCAGGTCGAGCAGGCGCTGCGCGTGGACAAGCAGGAGTGGCAGGCCGAGGTCCCGCAGATCACCGAGTGGTTCGAGAAGTTCGGCGAGAAGCTGCCCAGCACCATGTGGGACGAGCTGGAGATCCTCAAGAGCCGCCTGGCCTGACGAAGCGCCCCGTCCTCCCCACCCCTCGCACGCTCGGGGGGTGTCCTGGACGGGGCCGATGGTCGCTCCGCGACCACTGAGACCGGGTCGGCCGTCGCGGTGGCCGACCCCCGGGACGAGGTCCCGCTCACCGACAGCGTCGTCGGGGGGCGGGACCTCGTCGCGTCCGGGGATCTCGTCCGGCGACGCTCCGTGCCCGTGCCGCGGGGGGCAACGCCGTCGGGTTAGCGTGGCTGCGGCGTGCCCATCCCCGTGACGGAGGCCAGTCCGCTCGTGCCCAACCCCTACCTGCACGTGCTGCGGACCCCGCACGCCCTGCCGATGGTGCTGGCCGCGTTCATCGGCCGGCTGCCGCTGTCGATGATCGGCCTGGGCAGCGTGCTGCTCGTCCAGTCCGAGACGGGCTCCTACGGCCTGGGCGGTGCGGTGGCCGCCGTCGGCGCGATCGCCACCGCGATCGCCGGGCCGGTGATCGGCCGGCTGGCCGACACCCACGCCCAGCGGCGGGTGCTGTTGGGCGTGCTGGCGATCTTCATCGTCTCGGGGGTGGCCTTCCTCTGGTCCGTGCGCGGCGGCTGGCCGCTGTGGACGGTCTTCCTCTCCGCCGCCGCCGCCGGGGCGAGCATCCCGCCGGTCTCCTCGATGATCCGGGTGCGCTGGACCCACCTGCTCCGCGGCACCCCTCGGCTGCCGACCGCCCTGGCGATGGAGTCGGTGGTCGACGAGTTCGTGTTCATCATCGGGCCGGTGCTGGTCACCTTCCTGTCCACCACCGGGCACACCACCTCCGGCGTCGTCACCGCGTTCACGCTGGCCGCCGTCGGCAGCCTGCTGTTCGCCGCGCAGGGGCACACCGAGCCGCCCCCGGCCGCGCACGGGCACCGGCGCGGGGCGTCGGCGATCCGGGTGCGGGGGCTGCGGGTGCTGTTCGTGGTGGGGGCCGCGGTCGGCGCCATCCTCGGTGCCCTGGAGATCGGCCTGGTCGCCTTCGCCGACGAGGCCGGTCAACGCTCGCTGTCCGGCCTCCTCATCGCCGGCCTGGCCGCCGGCTCGATGTTCGCCGGCATCGGCTGGGGCGTCGTGCACTGGAGGGTGCGGCTGCGGCACCGGCTGGTCGCCGCCCTCGTGGTCCTCACCGTGCTGACCGTGCCGCTGGTGCTGGTCACCAGCTACTGGCTGATGCTGCCGCTCGTGGTGGTCGCCGGCATCGCCGTCTCGCCGTCGTTGATCAGCGCCTTCACCCTGGCCGAGGTGCTGGTGCCCCGCTCCGCGGTCACCGAGGCCTTCACCTGGATCGGCACCGCCCTCGCCCTCGGGGTGGCGATCGGGGCGTCGGCCGCGGGGAAGATCGTGGACACGGTCGGTGCCAACGCCAGCTTCCTGGTCGCCACGGTGGCGGCGGGGCTGGCGGCGATGGTGGTCGGCCTGTGGCAGCGGACCCTGCACGTACCGGCCGAGCACGCCGCCTCCCCGGCGTTGGCCCACTGACGCCGGCACACCCGGCCGGGGCGGGGCGGCGGGCTGGGATGCTCCGCGGATGACCTCCCCCCGCCCCGCCGCCGGTGGTGGACGACTGCTCGGGGTCGCCCCGGAGCGGCTGGACCGCTGGCTGGACGGCGTCGCCCAGCGGCACGGCGCGTTCACCGGCGTCCAGGTCGACGAGGCAGGCGTGCTCACGGTGACCTGCCAGGACACCACCACGGTGCGGCTGACCGCCCCCTACGGCTGGACGCCGGGCCCCGCGCCGCTGACCGCCCCCTACGGCTGGACGCCGGGCCCCGCGCCGCTGACCGCCTTCAGCGCCGCGGCCAAGGTGCCGCGGCGCACCGCCGTCCTGCTGGTCCGGCGCGGCCGCTGGGCGGTCGGGGTGTTCGACGGCGCGGAACTCGTCGTCTCCAAGGTCGACGCCCGCCAGGTGCAGGGCCGCACCGCCGCCGGCGGGTGGTCGCAGCAGCGGTTCGCCCGGCGGCGCGGGCACCAGACCGACGCGGTCGTCAGCCATGCCGCGGACACCGCCGCCCGGGTGCTGCTGCCGCACGTCGGCACGCTCGCCGGCCTGGCCCCGGGCGGGGACAAGGGCCTGGCCGCGGAGGTGCTCACCGACCCGCGGCTCCGGCCCCTCGCCGACCTCCCGCGCCTGCCCGCCCTGGAGGTCGGCGAGCCGACCAAGGCCGTGCTGCTGGAGACCCCGGCCCAGTTCCGGGCCGTCCGGGTGCACATCGTGGAGCCCACCGACCGCACCTGAGGGGCCGAAGTCGCGATTTCGGTCCCTCAGCTGGTGTGGTGGGTCTCCTGCAGGCGGTAGACCGGGGTCGGGATGCCCACCTGCCGGGCCTTGAGCTGCAGCGCCAGGTAGAGCGAGTAGTGCCGGGACTGGTGCAGGTTGCCGCCGTGGAACCACAGCGCCTCCTGCTGGGTGGGCTTCCACATGTTGCGCTGCTCGCCCTCCCACGGCCCGGGGTCCTTGGCGGTGTCCGAGCCCAGTCCCCACACCTTGCCCACCCGGTCGGCGACCTCCTGGCTGATCAGGTCGGCGGCCCAGCCGTTCATCGACCCGTACCCGGTGGCGTAGACGACCAGGTCGGCCGGGAGCTCGGTGCCGTCGGCCAGCACGACCGAGTCCTCGGTCAGGTGGTCGACCTGCCCGTTGACCAGCCGGACGTCGCCGTTCGCCACCAGGTCGGCCGCGCCCACGTCGATGTAGTAGCCCGAGCCGCGGCGCAGGTACTTCATGAACAGGCCCGAGCCGTCCTCGCCCCAGTCGTGGTCGAACCCGGCGGCCTCGAGCCGCTGGTAGAAGTCGGCGTCCCGCTCCCGCATCTGGTCGTACAGCGGGATCTGGAACTCGTGCATGATCCGGTAGGGCAGCGAGGCGAACGTCAGGTCCGCCTTCTCCGTCGTCATGCCACCGGCCACGGCCTCCTCGGAGTACAGCGCGCCCAGCCCGATCTCCATCAGCGAGTCCGACCGGACGATGTGGGTCGAGGAGCGCTGGACCATCGTGACGTCGGCGCCGTTCTCCCAGAGCGCCCCGCAGATGTCGAACGCCGAGTTGTTCGAGCCGATGACGACGCAGCGCTTGCCCCGGTAGGCGTCCGGCCCGGGGTGGGCCGAGGAGTGGTGCTGGTCGCCGCGGAAGACGTCCTGTCCGGGCAGCACCGGGACGTTGGGCTTCCCCGACATCCCGGTGGCCAGCACCAGCTGCTCCGGGCGCAGCACCACCGGCACGCCGTCCCGCTCGACGGTGACCGTCCACTCGGCGGTCTTGTCGTCGTAGGCGGCGCTGATCGCCCGGGTGTTCGCCCAGTAGTCCAGCTCCATCACCCGGGTGTAGGACTCCAGCCAGTCGGCGATCTTGTCCTTGGGGGCGAAGACCGGCCAGTTGTCCGGGAACGGGATGTAGGGCAGGTGCTCGTACCAGACCGGGTCGTGCAGGCACAGCGACTTGTAGCGGCTGCGCCACTGGTCACCCGGGCGCGGGTGCTTGTCGATCACGATCGTCGGGACGTCGAGCTGGCGGAGCCGGGCCCCGAGGGCGATGCCGCCCTGCCCGCCGCCCACGACCAGCACGACGGGCTGGGTCTCGTACCCGAGCTCACGGGCCTCCCGCTCGCGGCGGTCCCGCCAGGTCTCCCGGTCCCGGTGCACGCCGTGCTCGGCGCCCATCGGCCGCCGGTCCCGGACCGGCTCCTCGTGCCCGGTCAGCTCGTACAGCGTGGTGAGCAGGGTCCAGGCCCTGCCGTCCTGCAGCCGCAGGTGCCCGCGGCCGCGGCCGACCGCCGTCTCGAAGGCGATCCACGCCTCGTCGACGCCGTCGGCGCCGGTGGCCGGTTCGGTGGCCCGGAAGTCCTGCGGGTCGGTGTGGTCGAGCGTCGCCTGGAGCAGGTCCCGGACGCCGTCGCGCCCCTCGACCGTGGTGATGTTCCAGCTGAAGGCGACCAGGTCGCGCCAGAAGCAGGTGGGGGCGAACAGCTCGGCCACCCGGTCGACGTCCCGGGCGGTCAGGGCCGACTGGAACTCCTCCAGCCAGGCCCCGACTCGGCTGCCCGGGTCGTCGGCGTCGGGGGTCGTGGTGTCGGTCGGGTCCAGGGTCTGGGTCACCGCGCGGCTCCTGCGTCGTCGGAGGAGTGGCCGCCGCGACCGGCGTCCGGGTGCAGCTGACCACCCCCGCGACGCCCGACGAGAGAGCGGCGCCGGACTCGGCCCGGCAGCCGTCGAGCGCCGCCACCCGGCGTATGACTCACATCACAACCAGTGATCACAGAGGGGCCGACATCGCGATTTCGGCCCCTGGGGCGGTGTAGGGCTGCAGGACCCGTCGGATCGGGTCGCCCTCTTGCCCGCGGCCGTGCAGGTGCGCCGTCCGGGGGTAGGGGAGCGCGGTGTCCCCTTCCTCACGCGCGGCGGACGGCCGCCTCGACAGCCGCCCCGACCAGCCGACCGGCGCCTCCCCCGGTCCGGGGGTCACCCGGCTCGACCTCGGGCCCGGTGCCGAGGCGCTGCTCGCCGTCCCGCCCGGCGACCTGCGACCGCGCCCCCTGCTGGTCTTCTTCCACGGTGCCGGCGGGACGGCGGAGCAGTCGCTGGCCGCCGTCGCCGAACTGGTCACCGCCCGGGACGTGCTGGTGCTCGCCCCGACCTCGACCGGCACCACGTGGGACCTGATCGACGGCGGCCTGGGCCGGGACGTCGCCGTCCTGGACGCGGCGCTCGCACAGGTCTTCGCCGGCTGCCCGGTCAGCCAGGTGGCGATGTCGGGCTTCTCCGACGGTGGTTCGTACGCGCTGTCGCTGGGCGTGGCCAACGGCGACCTGGCCGCCGCCGTGCTGGCGTTCTCCCCGGGCTTCGTCTCCTCGCCCGGCCGGTACGGCCGGGCCAGGTTCTGGCTGAGCCACGGCACCGACGACCCGGTGCTGCCGGTGGACCGGTGCGGACGGCGGGTGTCGGCGGAGCTGCTCGCCGACGGCTACGACGTGACCTACGAGGAGTTCGCCGGTGGCCACGTGCTCACCCCGGAGCTGGTGACCGCCGGGCTGGAGTGGTGGCTCGGCGCCCCGGCCGGCTGACCGGCCGGGGCGGCGGCTCAGGCGCGCGGCGTGTCGGCGGTGGTCAGATCGACCTCTTCGTGCCGCAGCTGCTCGGTGACCGACGACTGCTCGGTCTCCCACGTCGTGGTCAGCCGTACCCGCTCGGCCGCCACCCGCTCCAGGGAGACCCGCGGCTCCTCGGCGTACAGGGTGACCCAGCCGGTGCTCCGGGAGGGCTGCCGCTCGCCCGTCGCCGCCTGGCCCGGCTCGCGGTCGCCGTGCGCCAGCGGCAGGTGCTCGATCCGGGCGCGCTGCCGGGTGATCGTCACCGGCACGAGCACCTCCTCGCTGACCTCCTCGATGCGCAGCACGGCCCGGGTCCAGGGCTCGACCACGGTCGTGACGTCCAGCTGCTCCTCGGCGAGGGTCATCGTGCCGTCGCCGGTCGTCGTGCCGTCGCCACCCCGGCCGGGGGTGGCCATCGGCCGGCGGTAGTGCTCGAGCAGCGCCGCCTCCTCCTCCGGGCTCAGGTGGTCCGGCCGGGTCGCCCGGGGCGCGGAGTGGACGGCGGCGGAGTCGACCGCCAGCTGCATCCGGTCCTCGGCGAGCTCGGACCCGGTGACCGGGGCGATGAGCGGGACCTCGTCGTCGTCCGGGGCGGCGTGCGTCCCTGGGGTGAGGCCCACCCAGGTGGGCTGTTCGGTCACG